>DASPRM010000031.1 GCA_035624455.1 Terriglobales bacterium | reverse complement strand
GAATGCGCGATCGGGATATGCATTCAGACGGATCTCTGCGGTGTCGCCGAGGTGGACGCGGTCCAGCATGTTTTCGTACACATCGCAGAGCACCCACACACGAGACATGTCGGCAATCGTGAAAAGATTGGGGGAGTTATCGATGGAGCGCACCACGCCACCGTTTGTGGTGTTCTGCTCGATGATGGTTCCGGAAATTGGCGCTTTGACGGCGAGGATTGGCGAAGGGTGGTCGGGATCGGCGCCCAGGATGCGAAGGCGATTGGCAGCGGTGGTCTGGTCAACTACGGCTTTGTTTTCCGCATTCTGCGCGGCTTCCAAATCGCGTTGTGCGATTGCGCCCCTGGAGAAAAGCAATTGCGAGCGCTCCAATTGCTTTCGCGCCAGCAGTTCATCAGCAGAGTACTTCTGGTAGTCGGAAAAAGCGGCGGCGATGTCGGGACTGCTGATCAGTAGCAGCACCTGTCCCTTTTTGACGTCATCGCCCAGGCGCACACGAGTTTCGACGACGCGTCCACCGGAGAGCGAAAGCACCGGGACTGCCCGGCTGATGTCCGGTGAGACCACTCCGTTGACGCGCAGGATGTCGGCGATTTTTCGCGTTTCCACGGATACCAGTGGAAACTGCTCTGGATGCTCGATGGAGAGCAGATTGGGATCGCTGTTAGTTTCGACAGTGGTGGTGGCGGTGGTGGCCTTCGCACCTTGTCCCGAGCAGGCGCTGAGCAATAGCGCTGCTATGATGACCAGGAGTGCCATCAGAATTTTGAGCCGCAGAGATGTGATGAAAGGGCGCGGGGCGGCGCTGATATGAGCGGGGGAATGCTGGGACGTCTCTATGAGAAAGTGTTGGGCGGGATCTCGGCGCATCGCAGGCGAACCCGACGCTATACGACTGAACGGCAGGTGTAAGTAGTTCATCTTCTTTCATCTGGCCCGGCTGGGCTTTTGTCTGAGCTAGAAAATGTCGTTAGAACGGATCGCGCAGACTTATAGAGCGAACAGGGGCGGGGCCCGTGCGATCAAGGAAGCCAGGAAGCCGTCGAGTGGTAGAGAAGATCCTTCAGAGGACGCGATGCCCCAAGGTAGGGCAGATAGAGACGCCAGGGTAGTGATCAGTAGCAGAAAGGCAGCGAAGATAACTGCCGTGCCGTTCTGATGATCGGTGGATATGAGCTGCGAAATTCGTTTGGCTGGAGCATCCGTTGCCAGGTACTCAACGTGCAAATCGTCGGTTAGGGAAATGGCGGGAAAAAGAAGCGCCGCTATACACACGAGGCTGGCTAAGACTGTCTTCCAGTCACTAGGTGGTTTTTTCAAACTCCGGCGATGGCAACACATTCCTGCGAACAGGAATGTAGCGACGATCAGCCATAGGAGATTGAGGAGGAGTTCCACCTTCCCTATATTACAACGACAGAGCTAGCCCAGGGCCACGGGAGGATATCAGAAATGCGCAGCGAAGGGCGTCTCACCCTGCCGGCTCCCGGGGTTCAACTGAAAATCCCCATTTACACAGGTAAAAAGCGGGCTGGAAAGATTGCCTTTCCAAATCTACACGGTTCCGATTCCCGCGCATCAGCGGGCGGCGGTCGAAAAGTTGGCGCAATTGGTGACCAATGGTGACGAGTTCGAAGCATGTGCGGCAGGACTGCCGGAACCTACCCAGCAGATTCAATAAGATAACTGGTAGGCCCGGGAGGACTCGAACCTCTGACCTCTTCCGTGTCAAGGAAGCGCTCTAACCAACTGAGCTACGGGCCTGTAGCTTTTGGAATCACATCAACCAATCGGACAAAAAAGCAATTTTATCACGTCACTCGCGCGATCTTGCCTGGCCAACCAATGTCGCTCTCGTGTTCGAGGCATAGGTCCGACAATCTGCTGGCGTCCCACAATCTTCCAACCACTACCTCAATGCGTGGCTTGCAGCACGACTCTGGCGACCTCACACCCTGGGGGCCATCCGAGTGGAATTCACTCTGCCATCCCTCAGCGACCTCGGATCAGGCGTAGAATGTTCGGCATTTTCCAATCACGAAGGGGACCCCCAATGAGACTCCTCCGCATACTCGCATTGATCGCGCTTGGTTCGGCAACGTTGGTCGGCCAGACTTTTCGAGGGACGATTCTGGGAACGGTGACTGACTCCTCCGGAGCAACGGTCGCAGACGCGACCGTAACTGTCCGCAATATGAGTACGGGCCTGGAACGCACCACGCAGACCAGCGCTGACGGCAGCTACGCGGTCCCCGAGCTTCCCATCGGCACCTATATGGTCACTATAACCCAGACCGGATTTCAAACCTGGGCTACCCGCGGAGTTGAAGCGAACGTCGCCACCGAACGGCGGGTGGATGCCCAACTCAAGCCGGGACAAATATCCCAGGTAGTCGAAGTCACCGGCGAAGACCTCCCGCAGGTGGAAACCACCTCCTCAGAATTGGGCGGCACGCTCACCACCGGGCAGATTCAGGATATACCGATCAACGGGCGTGACTTCACCAAGCTCATCTACTTGAATCCTGGGATTGCCGGCTCTCCCGATCAGATTTCTGATTCCCCCGGTTCGTACGGACTGTTCTCCATGAATGGCTCGCGCGGACGCTCCAATAATTTCCTGCTCGACGGCACCGATATGAACGATGGTTATCGAAACCTTCCTGCCATCAATGAGGCCGGCGTATTTGGCGATCCGGCCACGATCTTGCCCCTGGATGCCGTCGCGGAGCTGCGGGTCTTATCCAACTATGAAGCGGAGTACGGCCGCAATTCCGGTGCCATCGTGAACATCGTCACCAAGAGTGGCACCAATCAGTGGCATGGCTCTGCGCTGGAATACTGGCGCAGCGGACAACTGGGTGCCCGGAATTTTTTCAACACTTCGGATCTCTCCAAGAATTCATTTCTCAATAACCAATTCGGCGGATCTTTCGGCGGACCCATTATCAAAGATAAGACTTTCTTCTACGTGGACTACGAAGGGCAGCGCGAATCGGGAAAGCAGGCTGGCCTTAGCTGCGTGCCCACTGGAAGCTCCGCCGATGGCTCCCTGAGTCCCAACGACTCCCCCAATCCGGTTATTCAGAAGCTGTTAGCCCGCCATCCCTGGCCGGCGCCTAATTTCGGCAGTGGTGGATGTCCCAACTTGTCCACCGCCACGCCATTCAAGAATCGCGTGGACAGCATGATTGCCAAGGTCGATCACAACTTCAACATACATAACCTCGTCAGTGGCCGCTATTACTTCGGCGACAGTGACCAGAGCTTTCCCTTCGCCCAGCTTGCCGGAGGCCTCCTGCCCGGCTTCAACACCACAACTCCCACGCGTGTGCAACTGGTCTCGCTTTCCTGGGTGAGAGTCATCGGATCCACCCAAGTCAATGAAGCCCGCTTGGGTTGGAACCGTTTCGTCGAAGGATTCTTCCCTGAGGATCAGAGCTTTGATCCATCATCGATCGGTCTCAACACTGGCGTAGGCGCTTATGAGGGCGGCTTGCCCGTCATCAATGTGGAGAATTTTTCTCAAATCGGCGCCACTGAGGGAATTCCACGCAACCGGGTGGACTCCAATTGGCATTTCCTGGACAACTACTCCTGGAAATTCGGGCGTCATGACCTGAAATTGGGTTACGAATTTCGCCGCACTACCATCACGCAACGATTCGAGAATTCTTTCCGGGGCTCGCTGAGCTTTGACACATTGGCCGATTTCCTCCAAGGCACACCCGACGACGGGTCGCAGCGTCGCGGCAACACCCTACGACATACTTTCCAAAACAATCACGGCTTCTACGTTCAGGACAGCTTGCGCTGGAGTCCGCGCCTTACGCTGAACCTTGGTTTGCGCTGGGACTACTTCGGCGTTGTGGGCGAGAAGGACAACCTCCTCTATCAATTTGTTCCCACCGGCGGCGGAGACAACGTTCCCGTCGGGCAACTGTACGATAAGGACTACAACAATTTCGCGCCGCGCATCGCCTTCGCTTACGACCTCACCGGAAAAGGCAAGACGGTCATTCGCGGCGGCTGGGGAATCTTCTACGACGCCTTCGCCCAGGACATCTTCCTCGGCCACCTGCCCTGGAACTGCGCTTTCTGTCCCGGACCCGCTTACCCTGGAATCGGTCCCGCAGCTATCCAGAAACTGGCCCTTAGCGGCGGGGCACTGGATCCTAATATTCCTGTGTACGACGTCGCTAGCGCCGGGCCGCTGGGAGATTTCTTTGCCACTGATCCCAACATGCGCACGCCCTACATACAAAATTTCAACCTCAACCTGCAGCGGGCATTCGGCAACAAAGCGGTCCTGCAGGTCGGATACGTAGGGACGAAGGGCACAAAGCTATTCCGCTTCCGTGACATCAACCAGCCGAGTCAGGCACAGATCACGGCCTTTGACCTGGCAAATGGAGTCAGCGCTTATGGCGTGGCGCGGCCCTTTTCCAACCTCTTCTACATCAATATGGAGGAATCGAAGGCGACCTCCATCTACCACGCCCTCCAGACCAGCTTGCGCCTGAGCAGTTGGCATGGTTTCTCCAGTCAGGTCAACTTCACCTGGTCGCACTCGATTGACGATGCCAGCGACAGCGAAGACTTTAGTCCAAATCAGGCGCAACCCACCAACAGCTTGAACCCGCTCGGCGAACGCGGTAACTCCAGTTTCGATATCCGCCGCCGTTTCACTTGGAATTTCACTTATGAATTTCCCAGGTTAAGCGGCAGCATGAGCCGCTTGAAGAACGGTTGGGGTCTCGATGGCGTAATCAGCCTGCAGGATGGGCAGCCGTTTCATCTCAATTACTTCTTCGAAGGAGATTACTCCGGAGCTGGCGAGGGCTTCGATCGCCCGGACGTGGTCGGACCAATTCGCTTCGGCAGCGCTCCGTTTAACTTCCTCGACCTGAGTTCATTTGCCGTGCCGTGCACCTGGAATCCCAATCTGAATCCGGGCGCTACGGATGAGTCCAACTGTGTCGCCGGCACGCGCCATTTCGGCGATTTGAGGCGGAACTCGTTGAGGGGGCCGTCGTTCAAGGAAGTCAACTTCTCCATCTTCAAGAACACGCCCATTACGGAGAAGGTAAATCTGCAGATTCGGGCTGAGTTCTTCAACCTGTTCAATCACCCGAACTTCGCTAACCCCATCATGCCCAACTTCATCGCTGATCCCGGCGCCCCTGATCCGGCTACCGGCCGCCATACCGGCTTCTATCCATTGACGGCCACCGGCGATGTAGGCATCGGCAATCCCTTCCTGGGCAGTGGAGGCCCACGGGGAATTCAGTTTGCCGGCAAGATCACCTTCTGATTCAGTGAGTGTCATCCTGAGCGAGGACGGCGGTTGGTTTGTGCAGGACAGGCGATCTCGCCTGTCCGCCGCGTCCGAGTCGAAGGACCTTGTGGTTGGTGACCGCGGCCAAGTCTTTCCTATGAGGGTTGCAACGCTGGGAAAAATTCTCGGATCACATCATCGTTAGGCCGCCTTAGAAGCTCCTGCGACCGTTATGGCCTGCCCTCGCCACCGCCGTTCCGGTTCGAGTCCCGTACGGCCGGTTAGCAACGATTCCCTTGCCTTCCTGAATCGTAATCGTCTGGCCGGCTGACACATCGGACAGTCGATCAGCCTGCCCGCTCGGCCAATCCACCTCAACCGTGTTCACCTTCGCGCTTGTTCCCAGACCGAACGTCAACACCAGTTCGCTTTGAGATAGATATCCGCCGCTGTGCAGCACCTGCCACTGTTTGTCCTGGCCGCTGGTGACGCGCACCACTGCCCCGATGCCATCGCGATTAGACTTTGTTCCCACCAGTTTCACCCGCAGGCTGTGGTTGGTCGCCCCTTCGTTGCGAAACAGCAGAGCCGGTCCGGCGTTGGTCATGATCAGCAGGTCGAGCGCGCCATCATTATTTATGTCCGCATAGGCTGCCCCGCGCGCTACCCGCGGTAACGCGAAAGCAGCGCCCAGCGACTCGGAAACATCGGTGAACTTGCCATTTCCCAGGTTCCGAAACAGATGCGGCGGCTGCTTGTATTTGATTCGCTTCTGGATTTTCTCAATGTCGCTCTCGATATGCCCATTGGCGACGAACATGTCGGGCCAGCCATCGAGATCGTAATCAAGAAAGAAACAACTGAAGCCAAGGGTCAGCAGGCTGGCTTTGCCGACTTCCGAATGCGCCGCTTCATCCACGAACAGCCCGTTGCCTTCGTTGTGATACAGCGACATCATCTGATTCGAAAAATTGCTGATAACCAGGCTCGCCCGGCCGCTGCGATCGTAATCCGCAGCATCGGTACCCATACCGGCGCGCGCCACGCCATCTTCGTTGAAGGCTACTCCCGCCTGCACGCCACGCTCGCTGAACGTACCATTCCGGTTATTCAAATAGAGTTTGTTCGGCTGCGTGTCGTTAGCCAGCATGATGTCTGGCCAGCCGTCCCCGTTGTAATCGAGAATCGCAATCCCCAGGTTCTTGCCGGTGGGATCGTAGAGTCCCGCCTTCCGGGTCACATCTTCAAACTTGCCGTTCCCCAGGTTGTGCCACAACCGCGCCGATGCGCCTTTGTACGACTCCGGCGTGCAATACGACTTGTGCGTGCCATCGAGCGTGCAGGTGAGATCCGTCTCCGGCGACCACTGCACGTAATTCGCGACCACCAGGTCCAGCTTGCCGTCCTTGTCATAGTCCACCCAGGCGGCGCTGGTGCTGAATTCGTTCGGCCCCCACAGACCAGCCTGCTTCGTCACGTCGGTGAATGTCCCGTTGCGATTGTTGTGAAACAGATGGCTCTGGCCAAGAGCGGTGACAAAGATGTCATCGTAACCATCGTTGTCATAGTCACCCACGGCTACCCCCATACCATAGATGGGAACTGCCAATCCAGCCTTCGCCGTAACGTCGGTAAACGTGCCGTTGCCGTTGTTGTGGTACAGCTTCATCGTGCTGCCTGGGACATGCGGATGCCCCGGCCAGTCCTCGCCATTGATCAGCAGGATGTCGGGATTGCCGTCGTTGTCGTAATCGATGAACGCGCAGCCCGGCCCCAGCGTCTCTGGCAGATACTTCTTCCCGAAGGCTCCATTGTTGTGAACGAACCGAATGCCGGCAGATTGCGTGATGTCGGTGAAACGGATCGGTGGTGCCGAATTCGCGCCCGGCTTTTGCGCCCAGGCTAAACTCGCGCACAGCAGGAATCCGCCACACGTCAGGGCCACGCTCTTGAGGGTGCCCCATCCTGGCCCGTTTTTGCCTTGGGTGGGGTAGTTGATCTTTGTTGGAGAGCGCCTCCCTGTTCCGAATAACATCTTAGGTTTTGCGATTTGAATGGACCTCGACAATAGAAAAGCCAAGCTACAGTCCTTGTCTCCCCGCAGCCATCACGGGCTTCGCCTGTTTGTGCGTCACCGTCTTGCTTCCAATACTCGGCTTACTCGGCTGCCTGGCGACTGTACTGTCATAACGCGCCAGTTGTGACAGCGGAATCGACACATGCTCATGCACCGACTGCCGCTCGAGGTTGTCCTCTGGATGTTTCTGTCGGTAGGCGCCCGTAATTGCCTGTGCCGATTCATCCGCCTTGAAGCGCTCATATAACCTGCGGTGACGCCGCGCCATTTCGTCATTGCCCAGTCCTTGATAGCACAGCATCAAGTTGTAGTGCGCCTGCAGGTCTTCCGGATCGACAGACAGTACGTTCTGCAGTTCGCGGATCGCGTCGTTGTATTGGCGCTTCAGGAAATACAGACGCCCGAGATCATTGCGTGCCACGCGGTCGCGCGGATATTGCGCCAGCACCGTCTCCAGATGCGCTACCGCTTGATCATACTGGCCTTCGTTCTTGAGGACGCGCGCATAGAAAAAGTTCGTGCGCGCAAGATCCGGCTTCAGCGCCAGCGCTTTCTCCAGCACCTCGCGGGCACGGTCGTTATCACCCTCCTGCACCGCCACTCGCCCCAGGTTCACCCACCCATCGGGATTTTTCGGATCAATCTCAGTGATCTTCCGGAAAGCTGCTTGTGCCCCCTTCAGGTCTCCCTGCAGCAGCAGGCCGATGCCGTAGTCATTCCAGCGCGTCCAGTCATCCGCACTTAACACCGTCGTCGGCTCCGGCGCCTTCGCTCCCTTAGCCAGCACCTGGAGAATCGCTTCGCTGCTTGACATCTCCACGATGGGCAGATTCGGAACTTCCTTTAGCTTGCCCGAAACAATGGAAGTGTCTCCCCTGAAAACCTGCATGCGATCGTCGAAGTCGGAGCTGTATTTCGCTTCTTTTTGCTGCTCATCGTACACACCTGCAAAGGCAAAGTGGGTGTTCCACCAGGCGAACTTCCGGTAGCAGAGCCGCGCTCGCAACTGGATTTTGCTTCCCGCATTGTCCGGCACATGGAGACGATAGTGGACTGTGTCGGCCGCACCCGGCGGCACCAGCCGTACATACACCACCGAACGCGTGGACCATGCATTTCGTTTGTTGATGGGATTGCCGTGCGCATCGATCTGCAACGAACGATAAAAGTGGGCGCCCTTTTCCACCGGACCTCGCCCGTCATCCTCGACCGCACCGCTCCAGAAAAGCACCTGGCCGCGATCATCGACCGCCTTCAGCTCCACCCATGTGTCATAAGCATCGACAGTGCCGCCGGGAAAGAAATGGCCCACTTTACGCGTGCGCACTACCACGTCCACGCGCACATCATCTCCGCGCCGCACGCTAGCGTTCACGCGGTTCAACGGCGCCGTTACAGGCGAGGCTTCGATTCCCGCGGCCTTCGCTCCCAACTCCCCTTCTTCGCCGACCGCAAAGGTGCTGGCCACCTCGTTCTGTGAACCTCCTTCGCCTGCAGCCCGCGGCGCCGCCGGCGAGATCGCGAAAATATCAACCGTGACGGCCTTGTCTTTCAGAAATTTTTCGGTCAGCTGCAACTGTGCCTGATCCTGATTGGCTGTCGGGACCGCCATATTGGCGGCCGGGAAACGATGCGAGTGCACGTACCCATCGATATTCGCGAAGTCGTGCGATCTCTCGAACGGCATGTGGCAGTCGGCGCATTGCTGCGGCTTCGGCGGATAGTAGAACGAACGCGCACCCTGCCCGGAAACGCCACTGGCCTGCCAGTTGTCATATTCGTTGAAGCCGCGAATCCAGCGGTAGCTGTTGACGGGTACATCGAGGTGAACTTTGTGGCAGCTCGAGCAGAACTCTGCGGTCTGCTCCCGCATGAACGGCTTGAGAAACACCCGCCGATGTGGTTCCGGATTCAGCTTGATGGTGAAATCGTGCAGCGCTCGCACAATCGGATTCCTGCTCGCCGCTAGCTCGTGCAGTTTGGGATAGGCCAGGTAGAAGTCCCCCTGCCCCATCGAGCTCTTCACCTCAACAATCGAGTGGCACATCATGCACCCAAGTCCAGCCTGCGCTTCCGGGCGATTGACGATCTGCTTGATCGGCGTGTCGAACATGCCGCTGTAGAGCAGCGCGGGATCATGGCATCCCGCGCACCATTTCGAAGGCCGTACCCCGACCACGTCCTGCATGTACTCGACGCTCTTGCGGTACCACTGATTGTTGAATGAGGAGAAATGATGTGCCGAGCTGTTCCACTGATTGAAGATGTCTTGATGGCAACGCTGGCAGGCGTCCGATTCCATGAAGTATTTCGACGGTATCAAGCCTCTGTGCCTGGTCTGCGCCGAGCTGGGGAAAAATCGACCATTGGGACCATCGCCTTCGCCATCCATCGAATCGGGCGGTAGCTGAGGATTTTGTATGCGATTGCTGGCCATGCGCTGCCACCGGACCGTTCGCATGTACCAGGCTCCTATGCTCAGCAACCCCGCGCAAACCAGCACACCGACCACCCGCCCTAGTTGAATACCAGGATTCGCAGGTTCGCTCGTACGCCTTACCAACCAGTCCGCAACCAGCAGCGCGCAGCCGACTACCATCAAGCCGATGTGCGCGTAGAGCAGCTTCCATTGCGGTCGGGAAGTTCCGGTATATACAAGCATGAGGCCGAGCACGGCGCCCACGGTTAGCATCAGCCAACCCAGCCTCGCCACCCAGCTACCCTGACGGAGGCTGCTTGGAATTCGCGGTACCAGGAAGAACGAGGCCAGCACTCCCAGCCCCGCATGCAGCAGTACAACCGCCGCGTAGAAAACATTGGCTGTGGGAAACCCGTAAAGATAAACCGCAGAAACAAACAGAGTGATCAGCAGGCCGGCAACGAATTTGGAGAACCGGCTGGTTCTGGCACGTATAGCTGGACCTGACCCCATCAACAGACACTCACCCCACGTGTCAACCGGCTGGACAAACTCGGAAGTCTATTCCCAGCTTTGTTCGCTGGTCGATAATAGGAAAATACTAGGTCTGATCATTCAGTTTTGAAAGGGCACGGCTTCGGCTCTGCCGGCCGAGGCTACAAAAGCTGCTGGCTTTAGTGTGTGCGTGAGAGCTGGTTTTTGGAGCAGCCGCGTGTTCCGAGACAGAAAGAAATGAAGTCACGAAGGGACGGGAGGTTGCGACTCATTTCTTCCCCGGCTGTTGCTGTTGCGCCTGCAAGTGTCCCCACTGCTGGGTATGTTTTTGCTCCATTTGCTGTGTTTGATGCTGATGCTGTTGTTCCACTTGCTGCCTCCTCGCCTCATTGGCGTTCTGCTGGGTGAGGCGCTCGTGATCTCGTTCCTGCTTCTGCTCTAGCTTTTGACGCTCCTGGTCTTGTTTCGCGTACAGCTTGTCCTGCTGCTGTTGATATTTCCGATCCATTCCCGGATTACCGGTGTTCGGTGCAGGAGGACGTGGATGCGGTGGAAGTTCCTTGGCGTGAATCGGGGTCGATGTCCGGGGAATGTCACCACCCGGAACTGGCACGTTGCCGTGTTCGACATCCCTACGATACGGCGCTCCCGCCTCTCGAGCCGGAACGGTTTCATGTTCGCCGAACGTTGCAGGCCGCATCGTCGCAGCCACTGGTGGCCGCCCGCGATTTTCGGATGCGCGCAACTGCGGATTGGAGTGTGCTGCAGCAAAATGCTGTGTCTGCAGTGCCGTCGGTGGCAAATGCCGCTCTCGCCTGGCAGCCTCTTCCTCCGGCGTCGGACGCGCTTCGATTCCGCCGTTCCCTCCGTTATAGCTCACGCGATTCACGCTAACGTTGCGGACGACGGTTGTGTTGTAAACGTAACGAATGTTGGTGACGTTGATATTCGTCACTGAGCGGTTGTAGAAGAAGTGTTCGCCCTCCCAGCGCCCGCCTTCATACCCATGCCCAAAATAGCCGAAGCCATAAGGAATTCCACCATAGAACCCGACCCGCGGCCCCCAATATCCGTCATGAAAAATGTAAGCCGCACCATTCCATTCCCACCACGGCGGAGTCCAGAGATAGCCAACCTGCGGCGCTAATACCCACGTCCCTGGCACCCAATAGTAGTCGCCGATGACGGAGTCAAAGGCCCAGTAGCCTGGCGTCCAAATGTAATCCTCTCCAGGACACACCGGTTGCTCGTACACTGGAAGCGCGGGAGGGGCAAACCTGACCGAAATCGCAATTTGCCCAAAAGACGCTGCCGACAATATCAGAATCACCAGCAGCAGCAAGAGTGAGCGAATAGGCCACAAAACTCGCATACGTTCTTCCCTAGGCTCAATGATCCGTGGCTTACCCGCTATGGCTAAAGTGCTGCGGCTGCGCGGATTGAGCAGATTTCAGCGGAGAATTACTGGCCTCCACCGAGCTTATTTCCCTGATTATAGAAACTCGAATGCTGAGAATTTGTTTCTTCATTTAGGCAATAATTCGAGCCGACAGCCGGGGGCCCCATGTTAGCAGTCTTTTGGCTAACGTAGCCGGTCGAGGCGCAGCCTCCACAGCCTGCATTAAGCAGTTACCTGCTCGCGCTTCAACAGCGGCGGCTCGCGATATCGGAATTTCTCTTCGATCGCGGCTGCCACTGCCAGCACCATTTCATCTTCGAATGGCCGGCCAATAATCTGCACCCCAATCGGCAGTCCTTCATGGGATCGTGACACCGGAACCACCGCCGCCGGAAAACCCAGCAGGTTAAACCACTGCGAATAAACCATGGTGTTCAGAAATGAGTCGGGACTTGTGGTCCAACAAACTTCATTGTGCCGAAATGCAGGACCGGTGGAAACCGGGCCAACCAGCACCGGAAACTCTTCCATCTGCCGCAGAACCTTTTCCCTCAGCAGGTCACGTTCACACAGAATGTTCAGCAAAGAGGTGGCCGTCAGTGGCGGCTGGGTCGATACGTGCGCACGCAAATCCCTGAGGATCGGGCTCAGTTGCTCTTCCTTTCCCTCCAGCATCGGACCGAACGCCAGCTGTCCGATCCTGCAGAAGACGTCATGCCAGAGCTCGCGCGCGCGCTCCAGGCCGTCCGGCCGAAACGCCTCGACCTGGATTCCCCGCGACCGCAGAGTCTCCGCTGCCATTCGCACCGCTGCGCGCGTCTCCGGCGTCACCGGATGCAATCCGTCGTCTTCAAAGTAACCGATCGCGGCACGACGAAGCTCGCTCTCACCGATCTCGACCAGCGGCACCGGCACGGACACTGGATCACCCACGTCCTCTCCCGCAATTACTCCCAGCATCAAATGAAGATCCTCGACCGTGCGCGCCATCGGTCCCACCGATCCTAGCCAGGCGAACGGCCCCAGCCCTTGCGGAAAATGTCCCGCCCCGGGGATCCGCCCCGGGGTTGGCTTCAATCCGCAGATTCCGCAGAAATGCGCCGGCACTCGGACCGATCCTCCGCCATCGCTGCCTACGCCCGCCGCCGACATGCACGCGGCGATCGCTGCCGACTCTCCTCCGCTGGAACCACCCGCAGTCCGGGTCAGGTCCCATGGGTTGCTGGTCCGCCCGTAGATCTCGTTGTCCGTCTCGTACGCCATCAGGAATTCCGGCGTATTGGTAACGCCTAACACGATCGCTCCCGCCGCCCGCAGCCGCGCAACCAGTACCGCATCTTTGGCAGGTATATTTCCCAGCCGCGTTCGGCTGCCCGTTTCGCACTTCACGCCGGCCACATCGATGCAGCTCTTGATGCTGATGGGGACGCCGTGCATCGCGCCCAGTTCCGCGCGTTCTCGTACTGCGGCCTCAGCTGCAGCCGCTTCGGCGCGCGCTTCCCTGGCCCGCAGATCTACATAAGCGTTTAGTTTCGGATTCAGTTCTTCGATCCGTGCCAGGTGCGCCTCTACCAGTTCGACCGGTGAAACTTGATTGCGCCGCACAGCTTCTGCCATCTGCGACGCCGAACCGCGGCTGATGTCATCGTTTTCTATGATCATGGAAACACCCGGTCGCCGAGCCTACGGGACCAGCTTTGAAACTGTCAAACGGCTTCTCATTGACACATCCGGCTCATTTTCATAGTCTGGCGCGCCGGAAAAGCGCCATGAAAATCATGCGACCATTGGCAGCCTTCGTCTTTGCGCTCCTTCTCTCAGCCTTCGCCAGCGCCAGTTGGGAGTCGCTCGGCAACGTCACCGCCGTGGAACAGCAGCCCCACGCGATCATACTCACGCTAGGAAAGGCTCGCCTCAGCATCACCGCAATCAACGACTCGGTCATTCGCGTACGCGTCGCTCCCAGCGGCGCTTTTCCTGAAGACTATTCCTGGGCCGTAGTCTCCGGAGCCAATACTCCCAGTGGCAACTTCAATCTTCAGGACTCCGCTGGCGTTCTCACCGCTTCCACGCCAGAACTGACGCTTCGCATCGAAAAATCGCCGCTGCGGATTTCCTTCTTCGATACCTCAAATCAAATCATCCTGCAGGAAGATTCACATCATCCCGTCGCATTCGACGGTGGCGAGTTCCGCGTTTACGAATCGATGCCGCAGGACGAGCACTATTACGGCCTGGGCGACCATCCCGGTCCGCTCGACCGCCGTGGCCTCGCTTTTACACACTGGAACACCGATACTTCCGGCTGGCAGGAATCGGACGACCCCCTTTACAAGACCATTCCGTTTTTCATCGGCCTGCGCCGCGGCAGAGCCTACGGAATTTTTCTCGACAACACCTGGCGGAGTTCCTTCGATTTCGGCAAGGAATTACGCGATGCATACTCCTTCGGCTCCGATGGCGGCGAACTCAACTACTACTTTATCTATGGCCCTCATCCCAAAGCCATCATCCAGCGCTACGCCGATCTCACCGGCAGGATGCCGCTTCCGCCTCTCTGGGCGCTCGCCTACCAGCAGTCGCGCTACAGCTACTATCCCGAGGCGCGAGTGCGTGAGATCGCCCGCACTTTCCGTGACAAGCGAATTCCCGCGGACGTCATCTACCTCGACATCGACTACCAGCAGAACAATCGTCCCTTTACCGTCAACCGCGAGCGCTTCCCCCACTTCGAGCAGATGATCCGCGACCTCCGCCAGCAGGGCTTCCGCATCGTCCTGATCACCGACTTGCACGTTGCTCAACTGCCCAACATGAACTACAAGCCTTACGACGAAGGCATCGCCGGAAACTATTTCGTCCATAATCCGGATGGGTCTCCTTTTGTCGGCGTAGTCTGGCCAGGACCCAGTGTCTTTCCCGACTTCACCTGGGCTCCTGCGCGGGAATGGTGGGGAACGCTCTACCAGGACTTTGTCGCCGACGGCGCGGCCGGCTTTTGGAACGACATGAACGAGCCCTCAGTCTTCTTCCGCCCCGACAAAACCATGCCGCTCGACACTGTGCACCGCATGGATAGCGGCGGCACGGCCACGCACCGCCAGGTGCACAACATTTTCGGCCTGGAGAATACCCGCGGAACTTATGAAGGCCTGCTGAAGCTTCAGCCCAACACTCGTCCCTTCGTGCTCACTCGCGCCAGCTATGCCGGCGGCCAGCGTTATGCCGCCTCCTGGACCGGAGATAACTGCAGCACCTGGAATCACTACCGCATTTCTATTCCCACCCTGCTGAACCTCGGGCTCTCCGGCTTCACCCTCATCGGCGACGATATTGGCGGCTATAAGGGCAGCCCGCCTCCGGACCTGCTCACCCGCTGGTTCGAGCTCGGTACTTTCAATCCTTTCTTTCGCGACCACACCGAGGTGGGATCAGCCGACCAGGAGCCCTGGGCGCACGGGCCCGAACACGAGGCTATCCGCAGACGTTATATCGAACTACGATATAAGCTGATGCCTTACATCTATACCTCGGTCGAAGCCTCGACTCACACGGGGTTCCCCCTCATGCGGCCGGTCTTCCTGGAGTACCCCGATCTGGAATTCGACCAGAACACGTCATTCTTCTTTGGGCCAGATCTTTTCGTCTCGCCCCAGGTCGACGAAACCTTGGACGCCGCCAAAATTGCCTTGCCGACCGGGGATTGGTATGACTACTGGACGGGATTGCGCGTCGATCGCGCCGCTCTGAAGCCCTTCAGGATTGCCCTCGATCAGGTTCCGCTCTACGTGCGCGCGGGCGCGATCATTCCCCAGCAGCCACTGGTGCAGAGCACCGCCGAAACTCCCCAGGGTCCGCTTGAGTTGCGCGTCTATCCCGGGCCGAACTGCCAGGGGCGTCTCTATCTCGACGACGGCACTACCTTCAACTACAAGAAAGGCGAATTCCTTCGTGCCGCACTGACCTGCGAAGCCACGCCCAAATCCGTGGCCTTGAAAATCAGCGCCGCAGACGGCAGCTACCAACCCTGGTTCCAATCGCTCCAATGGACTGTTTTCGGAGCCAAGGCCAAGCCAGCTCGCATCACCGTCAACGGGCAACCGCTTAGTGCAGGCTTCGATGAAAAGGAGCAGTCCGTGACATTCACCACGCCGTATACAAAGGCGGCCGGCGAGATCGTCATCAGCTACTAACCTCTTTCCCATTGCGGTTTCGTCATCAACCACGGAGGCGTTTCAATCTTCTCATCACGAGCGGCATGCCTAAGGTCACGTAGGAACCGACGTCTTCGTCCGTTACGGACGAGGCTAAAGCCTCGACTCGTTTTGCAGGGGCCTCGCCCTCCAGCCGAGCTAAACGACTTGAATCTAGTTATCATCACGAGTGGCCGCCCGCAGGCCGCGAGGGATGCAGTTCTCATTCACGAGAACTATTCTGCTCCTGCGTCTGCCCCGTACAATGGATCGCCCTCATGAAATCGGATAGAACGCAGTTTTACGCACCCTCGGTACTCGTTATCCTCGCGCTCGGTACTGTTTTCCTCGCCGCCGCGCCTCAAGGTAAGAAACCGGAAGCCACACCTGACCAGAGCAAGGCCAAATCGCCGACTTCAGTACTCAACCGCTCCGATGAGGCCGCGCGTCTCAACAACCTCGGCACGGCGTACATGAATCAGCAATCGTTCGAAAAGGCAGCCAGGCTGTTTCAGCAGGCGTATGCACTCGATCCCCGGCTCGCGCAAGCCCACCTGAACGAAGGCATTGCACTCTTGAACCTGCAGAAGACGGATGATGCGAAACGCAATCTCGAGGAAGTCATCAAGCAGGAACCGGAAAACGCGCGCGCCTGGTACAACCTCGGACTGCTCTACAAGGGAGTTGCGGACAACGACGCCGCTCTCGACGCCTTCCAGCACGCGGTGGAATACGCGCCCAATGATGCCAATGCTTACTACTTCCTGGGCCTGATGTATTCGCAGAAGCAGCAACCAAAAGAAGCCATCGCCGCCTTTCAGCACGCGCTGAGAATCGAGCCCTATCACGCATCGGCCGAATTCGGCCTGGCGCGCGCCTATCAGAAAGACGGCCAGGCAACCGAGGCGAAGGCGCACCTGACGCGCTTCCAGCAGATCACGCAGCAGAAGCTGGGCGTGCCCTTGACCCTCGCCTATGGCGACCAAGGACAACTTTCGCTCGCACAGCCCGTGGCCACAAAGATCGAAGATGCCGGTCCGCCGATCCCGGTGAAGTTTGTGGTCGCGCAAGGAACCGGGCTCTCGCGATCGACTCCGCCTCCGCTGCCAGATGGGATAGAAGCCCTGCTTGGCCGCGGTGCCTGCTTCATCGACTACGATCTCGATGGTCTCCCCGACCTGTTCCTGACAGCCGGTGGCAAGCAGGGAGGAATGGCGCTCTATCACAACCTGGGAAAAGGTCGCTTTGAGGAAGTCACCACCGCCGCCGGTCTCGATCCAAAACGTCCGGCCATTGCCTGCGCCGTTTCCGATTACGACAACGATACGTTTCCTGATCTGGCCATCTCCTTCGGTGACTCCATCGCGCTCTATCACAACGAGCACCAGGGCAAGTTCAAGGATGTGACCGAAGCCGCAGGATTGTCGAAAGCCAAAGCTGGCGCCCTCGCCTTTGCAGGGCTGCTCTGGGTAGACTTCGACCACGACGGCGATACCGACCTCCTCGTCACCAATCGCCAGCAGGGCGCAACCGATGCCGAAGGGAACAAGCCGCACAATTTTCTTTTTCGCAACAACGGCAATGGCGCATTCACAGATTTCACGGAAGAATCTGGCCTCGGCAGACCCGACGCTGCCACCTTCGGCGGCGCGCTAAGCGACTTCAACAACGATCGTGCGGTGGATTTCATCCTGAGCGGCCGCGCTACGCAAATTCTCCTGAACCCCCGCGAAGGAAAATTCCTTCCGCTCGAAAAAATGCCGGAGATTCCCGGGCCCACACTCGGCATCGCTGTCCTCGATTTCAACAAAGATACCTGGATGGATCTGGCATTCACGCACGACAAGGCTCCCGGTCTGACACTCTGGCGGAATCTCGACGGTCGAACCCTGGAGCCAGTGCCGCTGCCGCCGACCAACTGGGTGCGCGCCTGGGGCGTAACCGCCCTCGACTACGACAACGACGGCTATCTCGATCTCGCTGCAGTGGGAGAAACCGCAGACGGCAAGTTCGAAGCCCGCTTGTTCCGCAATCTGGGCCGCGCAGGATTCAAAGACGTCACTGCTGACGTTGGCCTGGACAAAATCCAGCTTAAAGACCCGCGTGCCATCATGGGCGTCGACTACGACGGCGACGGTGACACCGATCTGCTCATCACCCAGAATAGCGGGCCTGCTCTTCTGCTGCGCAACGATGGTGGCAATGCCAACCACGCTTTGCGCATCGCCCTCAAGGGCCTCAACGACAACCGCAGTGGGATCGGAACCAAGGTCGAGGTATTCGCGGGCACGCTTTCGCAAAAATGGGAACTCAGCGGAGCCGGCTATTTGGGGCAAGGTGCAGTGGACATCCTGGCAGGCCTGGGCAAGCAGCAGCAGGCCGACGTCGTTCGCCTGCTGTGGCCAACGGGCGTCGTGCAGGACGAGATCGAAATCAGCGCTGCTAAGCCCGCCAGAATTCTCGAGATCGATCGCCGCGGCAGTTCCTGTCCAGTGCTGTTTGCCTGGGATGGCACGCGCTATCGCTTCATCGGCGACATGATTGGCGCGGGCGTAATCGGACATTGGGTCGGCCCGGGAGAGCGCAACGTTCCCGATCCCACGGAGTATCTCAAGGTCGATGGCGCCACCGTCAAAGCTCGCGATGGCCGCCTGAGCTTCCGTTTCATGGAGCCCATGGAAGAAGCGGTATATCTCGATCAGGTGCGGCTGTTGGCCATCGATCATCCGCAGGATGTGACCGTCAATCCTAACGAATATTTCGCCAGCAATCCTCCTTACCCCGAGTTCAAAGTCATCAGCAGCCGCAAGGCAGACCTCTCTCTTCCTGCCGGAGCTTGGGACGACAAAGGTCGTGACGTGCTCGCAAAGGTGGCGCGAATCGATCACGATTACGTCAGCGGATTCCGCCTGCTGAGCTTCGCCGGCTTCGCCGAACCGCACTATCTTGAACTCGATCTCGGCCAGCGGTATGGCGGCGGATCGTTGCGCCTGCTCTTGCACGGCTTCATCGAGTACTTCACCGCTACCGGGATGTTCGCCGCGCACCAGGCCGGCATTGATCCCGTCGCTCCCTACGTCGAAGCTCAGGACTCTAACGGCAAATGGCTTCGCGTCGTCGATGATATGGGCTTCCCCGCCGGTCTTCCCCGCACCACCGTCGCCGATCTCTCCGGCAAGCTTCCCCTCGGAACACGCCGCATCCGCATCGGCACCAATCTGCAGATCTATTGGGACCAGATCCTTATCGACCGCACCACGCAAGCGCCGGAATTTCGCCTGAGCAAGGTCCCGCTGGCAAAAGCCGATCTCGGCTTTCACGGCTATCCGCGTGATATCGAGCGCCCCGCCAACGCCAAGGGCGATCATTATTATGTGTATGAGGACGTGAGCCTCAGCGGTCCCTACGTGCGCCAGCCCGGGGCCTACACCAGGCCCGGCAACGTGCTCGATCTGCTCGAGCGTGTCGATGACCGGTTCGTGATCTTCGGATCCGGCGACGAAGTGCGGCTCGACTTCGATCCCGCAAAGCTTCCGCCTCTACCCGCGGGCTGGACCCGTGATTACTTCTTTTTCGCCGACGGATTCGAAAAAGACATGGATTTCTACGCCGCCGAGGGTCTCACCGTCGCTCCCCTGCCCTTCCATGAAATGGGCACCTACCCCTATCCTGCGGCGAAGAATTATCCACTTGATGTCGAACACCTGAATTACTTGCTCGATTTCAACACACGCTTCTACTCAGAAACGCCAACGCAAGAATTCCGGTTTAGATTCGCGCCAGCTCGCAAAGCAAGAGCGCCGCAGCGACTAGAGGGACCGGCAGGGCCGGGTCAATAGGGAGAGCGGGTCCATAGGCAGAGCCTGTCATTCTGAGCGAGGGTAGCGAGCGAAGAATCTATGCATTTGGATCTTCGGATGCCCTAGGGCGGGCAATCCCGCCGGCCGGCCCTGTCCAGCTTCAACCGCGACACAGAATTTCCACACACCTTGTCAGCACGAGGAGGACGTCAGTCCGACGAGGGATCTGCAGTTTTCTGCCGTCTCCGACCACAGTGCGCGCAAAAGCATCCGCCGGTTCTACGCCGTAGCTCTGCCTTTGAACAGCCGATAGATGGCCAGCAGGAGGATTGCTCCCACCAGCGACATAATGAATCCGGCTGACTGTCCTTCGTGGTACCAGCCTACGGCGCGTCCCAGATAGGTTGCGATGACGGAACCGGCAATTCCCAGCAGCATGGTCACGATAATGCCGCCCGGATCCTTGCCAGGCATGATCAGCTTGGCCAGCGCACCAACGACCAATCCGATGATTGCAGCCCAAAGTAGCGAGAGCATTTGGTCCTCCTAATGAGTGAAACGGAACCTTCAATCTTCCGCTAGGACCCGGATCGCCGACGCCAGCCTTTTCAGTCTATGGCTATCTTGCCCATCAAGCAACTTCCAGGTCACGCACGGCTGCGTAAGTACCTGTAAGTACGTCACCAGGTCCTAGCCGATAGAGGCGGGGCTACCGGGGATCGTTCCCGGTGGCACCATAGCCGGGAGGAATTCAGACACGTGGCTGGCTCCAGGTGATCCGCACCCGACTATTTAGGCTGTAAGCCCCTTGTTGACAATCAGGCGAACTTCGACCCTCCGACTCTGTTGCCGGCCCTGTGCCGACTTCGCAGTAGCTTCCTCGGTTTCGCCCAGTCCGACCGGCGCAAGGATCCGCCGCAGCGGTACTTTGCCGATCTGCTGCAGGTACTGAACTACAGCCTCCGCGCGCTTCTCGCTGAGGACCTGGTTTTTCTCTGCATTCCCGGTCGGATCTGCATAACCCGCCACTTCGATCATGTATCCCTTCAACGAACGGGACTGCTCGACCAGACCATCGAGATCCTTCTTGGCCTCCGGGCTGAGACCGAATTTGTTCACATCAAAGTAGACCGTCACAAAGGCCTTGGTGTCGTAGTCGTCGAGGCTGGAAAGGCGCTGGTGTATGGAATCGACTCCGGCGTTGGCAATATCCGCCGAGGCTTGGGCCTTTTCCGCCGAAGCCTGCGCCTTATCTGCTGATAGTTGAGCAGTCTTTACATCCCCCTCGGTCTGCGCCTGTTTGGCCTCCAGTGGCGCCACGCGCGTCTGCATTGCCTTTGCGATCTTCAGATCGTCGGGGTTGAAACTTATGTTTTCTGCGAGCAGTTGCCCCTCGCTGTTGCCAATCCCTTTTGCTTCCACCTTCAGGCCCGGGAGCAAGGCTGTCGCGTCCAGGCTCTCCTTTCTCAGTTTAAGTGCGCCCTTCTTTAGCTGGATCTTGGTTGCATCTCCCAGTACGACCATTACCGTCGCACCATCGCCCTCCAGAACGCGGACGATGTCTCCATCGCGCGCACTGATAATGCCCTTCACCTCACCCTTCTCACCACTAGCAATTGCGCGGACTTTCATCGAAGCAGCCGAGGCCAGGCCAACCATTGCAATCAGCACGACCGCCAGCAACATCAGAAACTTGAAATCGCGCACAATTGGACCGTCAGAACCATTCCTGGGTGTCATCTTTTCCCTCCTTAACATTGTTTGAGAACTCTCAACACGGATGTTTGTGATTTGCGAAATGCCGAATTGGGAGGGGCAACTGTCAGTTGCCCTGTTTACAGTAGGTACGGAGTCGATCATAATGACCGCTCGCCCGCAGCCGACACTGTCATTTCTACCAGTGCCAGGGTCGAGCGAATCCGTTTAGCATCTGTAGCGTTCTGCTGTAGTGTCCTCCGCTGGTGTTCTGCGCGCGTACGAGGAGAATTCGCAATGAGTGCGACTCTGGCTGAACCAAGAGTAGCGCCAGCCAGGGTGTCTGTCTGGCCCCGATACCCTTCTCTCTATGAGATCAACACCTGGGTCTGGCTTTCCGAGCTAGGCCAGAAATACGGGAAGAAAGTTGATTTGTCCGCGGTCCCTTCGGCCGAATGGGATGCCATTGCCTCTTATGGTTTCGACGCTGTTTGGCTAATGGGGGTTTGGGAACGGAGTCCTGCCGGTATCGCGATCTCTAATCAGAACCAAAACCTGCTTGCCGATTTCCGCCGCGCCCTTCCCGACTTTCGTCCCGACGACAATGTGGGATCCCCCTACTGCATCCGTGGCTACGCCGTTGACCGGCATCTGGGAGGTCCTGAAGGTCTCGCGGTCGCCCGCCGAGAACTCGCCAAACGCGGCATGAACCTGCTTCTCGACTTCGTTCCGAATCATGTCGCGCCAGATCATCCCTGGGCCGCCGAACATCCCGAGTACTTCATCCGTGGCAACGCCGGCGATCTGCGCAATGATCCCTCCTCCTTCATTGAGGTGCATGGAAATGTCATTGCACGCGGACGTGACCCTTACTTTCCCGCATGGCAAGACGTCGTGCAGTTGAACGCGTTTGCCCCCGGACTTCGACAATCTGCGATTGAGACCGTCTCCAGCATTGCCCAGCAATGCGACGGGATTCGTTGCGACATGGCAATGTTGTTCCTGAACCAGGTCTTCGAGCGTACCTGGGGTAGCCGTGCTGGACCGCGGCCCGCAACCGAGTATTGGATCGATTTGATCGTCACGATCAAGAAGAAGTATCCCGGATTCCTCTTCGCTGCCGAAGCTTACTGGGATCTGGAATGGGATCTCCAGCAGCAAGGTTTTGACTTCTGCTATGACAAGAAGCTCTACGATCGGCTGGAACACGGCAATGCCGAAAGCGCCCGCCTTCATCTCTGTGCTGATCTTGCGTACCAGGCCAAACTGCTGCGTTTCATCGAGAACCACGACGAGCCACGGGCGGCGGCAACCTTCTTACCCGCAAAGCAAGAAGCCGCTGCCCTGACCACAGCCACTCTGCCTGGAGCAAAGTTATTCCATGAAGGGCAGTTCGATGGTCGCAAGGTAAGACTTCCGGTCTTTCTGGGCAGGCGTCCTACTGAACCCGTCGATTCCAACTTGCACACCTTCTATAGCAAGCTCCTGGAATCCATCCATCGCCCCATTTTTCACGAAGGCCAATGGGCCTTGTGCGAGCGTACCGGTTGGCCGGATAATGCCAGCTTCCAGAATTTGGTCGCCTGGAGCTGGTTGCGGGGCGACGAGTGGTACCTTATCGTTGTCAACCTGAGCGATTACACCTCACAGGCCCAGGTTCAAGTTCCGTGGGCTGATGTGCCCGGCGGACACTGGAAGTTAGCCGACCTGCTCTCAGGCGCGGTCTTTGAGCGCGACGGAAATCAGATGCGGTCGCCAGGTCTCTACGTGGAACTCGAGCCCTGGCACTATCACTTTCTTCGATGTTCGCCCGTGAAACGGGCATAGAACACGCTGCGGGATCGAGTAGTTCTTATACAACAGCGCACTTACAGGCACACCATAAGGAGAGAGCAATGACACCGTCCCCGAAGTCCCCAATTGCCTACATCGAAACCAACGAGCAGCGCCGCCTGAACGATGCCCGAGAAAACGGCGTTCCCTGGAAGAAGTGGGGTCCATATCTCAGTGAAAGGCAATGGGGCACGGTGCGCGAAGACTACAGCCAGGATGGCAATGCCTGGAACTATTTTAGTCATGACCAGAGTCGCTCTCGCGCCTATCGCTGGGGAGAAGATGGCCTGGCAGGGATCTCCGACGACAAGCAGCAACTGTGTTTTTCAGTGGCCCTGTGGAATGGTCGTGATCCCATCCTGAAAGAGCGCATGTTCGGCTTGACAAACAGCGAGGGCAATCACGGCGAGGACGTGAAGGAGTACTACTTCTATCTCGATAGCACCCCCACTCACTCCTACATGAAACATCTCTATAAATATCCCCAGGCAGAATTTCCCTACAGGGACCTGGTGCAAACCAACAAGCGCCGCTCGCGCGAAGAGTTCGAATATGAACTGCTCGACACCGGAGTATTCGATAAGGACCGCTATTTCGATGTGTTCGTCGAATATGCCAAGGCGGACCCAGAAGACATTTTGATTAAAATCTCGGTTCACAACCGCGGCCCCGAGGCAGCCGAACTGCATGTGCTTCCCACGCTCTGGTTTCGCAACACCTGGTCATGGGAGCGCGACGCAGACAAACCGGTGTTGCGCCAGGGTGGAGAGGGCGCGGTTCTGGCATCGCATCCTCAACTCGGCGATCGCACACTTCAGTGCGAAGGCAATCCCGAGCTCTTGTTTACGGAAAATGAATCCAATGCGAAGCGCCTATGGGGTCAACCGAACCCCTCACCTTACGTGAAAGATGCATTTCACGAGTACGTGGTATCTGGTCGGCGCGAAGCTGTGAATCCGTCCAGGATAGGCACGAAGGCTGCCGCGCACTACCGTCTCCAAGTCCCTGCCGGTGGCAGCAAAACAGTACGCCTGCGCCTGAGCGCGAAACCACCCGCCGAGCCTTTTAAGACATTCGACCAGACGTTCGCCGCTCGTCTGGCTGACGCCGACGAATTCTATGACCGCATCACTCCCCATTCTCTAAGCGAAGACGAACGCCGCGTGCACCGCCAGGCCCTCGCCGGGATGCTGTGGACGAAGCAGTACTACTATTTCGACCTTGATCGCTGGCTGGAGGAGCATGATTCCCATCCCCTGTTAGGATCGGGTCGGGGCCGCGCCAGGAATACCGAGTGGTTCCATATGTTGAACCGCGACGTCATCTCCATGCCTGACAAGTGGGAGTATCCCTGGTATGCGGCATGGGACTTGGCTTTTCACACCATCGCCCTGGCTATGGTTGATTTCGATTTTGCCAAGGATCAGCTCTTGCTTATGCTCCGCAATCTCTACGCCCATCCCAACGGGCAGATTCCCGCCTACGAGTGGAACTTCAGCGACGTGAATCCTCCCGTTCATGCCTGGGCCACACTGTTCCTCTTCAACATGGAGAAGGAGCTGGGCCGGTCCGATCTGCGCTTCCTCGAGCGCTCTTTCCAGGGGTTAATGTTGAATTTCAACTGGTGGGTCAACCGCAAGGATCCGGAAGGAAAGAATGTTTTCGCCGGCGGATTTCTCGGGTTGGACAACATCGGAGTCTTCGACCGCAGCGCCCAGCTTCCAACCGGCGGGCATCTCGATCAGGCGGACGGCACGGCGTGGATGGCCTTCTATTGCCAGAACATGCTGGAGATCGCCCTTATCCTGACTGACTACGACTCCATGTATGAAGACATCGCCTTCCGCTTCCTCGAGCACTTTATCTGGATCACCTACGCCATGGACCGGATCGGCGAGAACCATGACGAAATGTGGGACAGCAAGGACGGGTTCTTCTACGATCTGCTACACGTGCCCAATGGCGATGCAATGCGGCTGAGAGTGCGGTCCATGGTGGGCTTATTGCCCCTCTGTGCCTCCACTGTACTCGAAGCAAGTGGAGCCCTGCCTCGCCATCCCCGGTTGGTGGAATTGGTCGAGTTGTTTAAGAAGCGTCATCCCGATTTACTGAAGCATATTGCTCCCGCCGACGAGAAGTTTGTTGGCTATGCTGACCGCCGGATTATGTCGGTCTGTAATAAGGAGAAAATCGAGCGCATTCTGGCTTACATGCTCGATGAGAATGAGTTTTTCGGCCCCTATGGCATACGCTCGCTTTCCAAATATCACCTCGAGCATCCATTTGTGTTTCATCTGGGCGCAGACGAATACAAGGTTCAATATCTCCCGGCAGAGTCGAACACCGGAATGTTCGGCGGCAATTCCAACTGGCGTGGCCCGGTATGGATGCCGGTGAACGTCCTGCTGCTCCGAGCTTTGTTCAACCTCTATCAATTCTATGGGGACGACTTCAAAGTCGAGTGCCCCACCGGTTCCGGAAAGTACATGACACTCTTTGAGGTGGCTCAGGAGCTCGGCCACAGGCTGTCCAGCATCTTTCTGCGCGATAAGAATGGCAAACGCCCGGTCTATGGAGGATGCAAAAAGTTTCAGGAAGATCCGCACTGGAAAGACTACATTCTGTTCTACGAGTACTTTCACGGCGATAACGGCGCAGGGCTCGGCGCATCTCACCAGACTGGATGGACCGGAACCATCGCTCGCGTGATTGACTCGCTTGCGCGTCTGACTGCGACGGATGTCCTGCACACGTCCAAGGACGATCTCGTCGCGCGCATGACCCGCGAACAGGTCGCAGGATGAAGCCGTAAAATACGAAGCTTCTGTTGGCTTGCTTGCCCTCGCAAGCTAGAGCGGCGGGCAACGTGCGGTCTAAGGGCTGCAGGAGTTGGAGTCGCTTATGGGCCGGTCTAAGAAGATGATGTTGATTAGTCTCCTTCTGGGTCTGTTTGCGCTCTGCAGCTGTCAGGGCCTGATTCACGACACACAAAGCCTGCTCGCCCCCAGGTTTCACCGTTCCGAGATCTTTGGTTTTCTGGCGGGTTTTGGAACAACCTTCGCCGCTTTGCCCGATTTGATTGC
Organism: Terriglobales bacterium; assembly: GCA_035624455.1. NCBI lineage: Bacteria > Pseudomonadati > Acidobacteriota > Terriglobia > Terriglobales > Terriglobales bacterium. The sequence goes on along the minus strand of DASPRM010000031.1, from coordinate 21,765 downwards.
CATGCTCCGGCGTCGCTCAAGCGCCGGCATGAACCCCAGGATGGCGGCCATTATGGGCGTCTTCCAGATCCTCTGGGTCTATTACGGCTTGTTAATCGTTTCCCGGCCGGTGGTCATCTGGAACGTGGTCGCGATAGTGATCAATTTCCTGAGCGTCGGCGCGTATTTCTATTTCCTGAATAAGGAGAAAGCCCAAGTCAAAGGGTGAAAGACCTTGTGAAGGGGCAGGATTTTCAGTCGTCCCGTAGTGTGCCTCCCCATACGTCATCCCGACCAAGCAATAGGTTCGCCCGCAGGCGATCCTATCCCCGCGTGGAGGGACGTGCCTTTTTCGCCGATAGTCCAAAATGTCAGACGCACCTTTTCACTTCAGGCCGAATGTCCAGGTGAGTCCTGAACTGGTTCCGTAATCGCTTCCGGAAAACCCAGGCGGCGGCCGATTGTCCCAGTTCCCATAGAACGAGACATTCCATTTCAGATTGCTGACGATCTTGATGTAGTACGCCGCATTCGTACCGAATCGTACCCGTCCTGGGTCAGAAAAAGCTGGCAAAAGCGCCGCGGTTACGTTGAGATTGGTTTTGCTGAATTTGAACAGCCTTGCTTCTGCGTAGATCAATGCTGCTGCAACGTTCTGGCCCGTTAGAGAAGTGCTCGATTGCTTGTAATCCGTCTTTTGGTAGGCAACGCCCCCAAGCAGCGCGATACTTGCACGGTTTGTGTTCTTCAAATACCGCCCCACCCCGCCGCCGTATGTGCTCTGCAATGAGATTCCCTGCTCCGAGCTCTGCAGGAATGACGCCAGCCCAGAGTAGAACCAATTGTTTTGTCTCATTAAATGCCGAGCGCTCAGAATCAAAGAGTTGCGAGTGGAAGCATTCGTCCCGGAGCTGGAGGATAGGTTGGAATCGAAGCTGGCTCCGGCACTCCAGCGTTCGCGAACGTATGCTGTTTCCGAGCTCAAGCTGTACTGAGTCGATTGATTGCCTTTTGAGTAGATTACTCCAAAGCCTACCTCGCCGTTGAAGCGCTGCCAGAACTTGTCTGAAGTCGCAATCATTTGCACGATTTGCGAGACTTCAAGCAGTTGTTCCTGATCCGGCTCCTTCACTACCTGAATTCTTACCGGCCGGTCGGCGGCCGTCTCCGGCGTACGCAGCGTTCCCATGTAGACAGAGCCATCCTCTGTTTTCACAACGAATAACTGCTGGCTTTCCAGGCGGGCCACTTTCGACCAATCAACCGAAGCTGTGCCGTCGATGTAGTCGAAGCTCACATACAGCACACCTGCATCCAGCCCCTTCACCTCGCACATCATGTGATCGCCGTTCTTCATGATCAGCACATCCGTCTTATCCCGGGCAAGGAGGGGCATAGCTGGGAGGAGTGCAAGAAAAAGAACAATACTTCGAGTGTTCATGGCGGGCTCTTGTCGACGAATTCGCAGTCAACGGCTCACTTTTGCCGTTCCGATTAGAAGGCCTTAGAGGCGCACGCGCACTTCGACTTACAGTTTGTACGATGATATCGGCTTAGCGGACTGGCAGAAATGACAGTCGATTTCTGCTAAAGGTACGGGCCTCATATTATAGGGGTGGAGCCCCGAGTTGCATCGTTCCCTGTCAGAACTGGTAGTCTCGGATAGGCGAACCGATTACTGGATTGAAATAGCTAAATACGTTCACCTGCAGCGGTAGACCCTTGCCCAAAATGGCTTCCATTCCTCGCGGTTGGATTCTGCCTGCTATTGTCGCGGCGATCCTTCTGGCCGCCGCGCCCGGGGCGATTTATCGAATCATTCAGACTGGTGATCCTTACCTGTTCACCGAGCGCTTTTTTCAGGATATGGTGGCACGCCTGTCAGGACCTGGTCGACTGCGCTTTATTCTCCAACCCACAATGGCGATCCTGCTTGGCACTCGCGATGGCTTAAGAGACGGTCGAGCAGGACTCCCGCCGTTCGTGTGGGGACTGGTGTTTCACAGCCAACATCGTTCGGGACTGTTCCGTAGTGCCATCGCATCCGTGCGCAACCTGGTGGCGATTGCCATTCTGTTGGACATCATTTCCCAGTTCGTTATCTTTCGCCAGCTCCATCCCGGCGCAGCGGTATTGCTCGGTCCTGTGCTGATCGCTCTCCCCTATGCCACCAGCCGGGCGCTCTCGAATCGCATCACGCGCCCACGCAGCGCGCGTGCCGTCACTCCCGGAAACTGATAGGCAGCTGCGCGCGCGGATGGTTACTTCGGCCCCCCTATCCAGGAATACTGCCATGCCACGGAAATGTTCTGATAATTTCCGCCATATCGGATGTAAGCGCCATTGTTGTAGCTGAATTTTACCGAGTAACGCTTGCTCACAGGGATCGAAACTGTCCCGCCAACACGCGAGTTCCTCTGCAGCGTGCCCGGGTTTTGCAAGCCATTCAGGCTGGTCCGCCCGCCAGTCCAGAAATTGCCGTCCAGCGAGGCCCAAAGCCGCGGCCTTACGTCATAACTGAGATGTCCTTCGAACGCTCCGGTAGGACTCTGCGATTGCGTGGCAACACCAGGATTAAATTGATTGTGCGAGAAAAACTCGCTGTTGGTAGTAAAGAACCAAACCGCTCCGTACACATCAATCACCCAGTGACCCCGACGTCGAGACAATCCAATCTCTGGTTTGAAGGCCCATCGGTTGCTGCCTAAGTTGACTAAGACCGTCGGATCGTACTGACCGGTCGGAGCCACCACCTTTAGGCTCGCGCCGATAATGGTTTTCTGCCGCCATTTGATAAAGTCTCGCAACTCCATAGCCGGCCCGCCCTTCAGATTGACGGCAAGGCGGAAAGCGCAATCCAGCAAGCCCGAGCGGTAGACATTTCTGGGAACCTCCGCTACCGTCCCTTGAAAGTTCCCCACTCCATAGGGCAGCACCGCCAGGAAGCTGGCGGTACGTCCGAAAAAGCTCAACGAGTGTGTGTAGTTGAACGCGATCACGCTGCTTGTGGAGGTTGCATCGGTTATCGGAACCGCGCCATCGAAAAGAACGTTGCCGCTGAAGTACGAATAGGTTAACGTCACCGCATTGGAACGTATCGGCGTAATGAGATAAGCTCGCGGCGCCAGATCCTGCGCGCCCAGGCCCGCCGGCCAGACCGCTATCCCGGCGCATAACAGAACCCTTAGAAAGACCCGCATGCCGATCCCGGAGCCTAAGCGTCGCCGACCGAAGCGCGCCGGTTCGCCCGTCGTTTGAACCACCAAAGCCAGGTCCTCACATGCAGGCAGGGCGGCTTAGAGAGGCCAGCCATCGGAAGGTCTCCCCGCGCCACCCTGAGGGGATCGTAAATTTCGTGGCGTCAACCCACGTGCTGATCGCGGATCCATGCGCGCACGTGCGAATCCTAACCGCTGTTATCGGGTGCTGCAAACTGTAAACACTGACAGGCTGCAGCATTAACCTTTTCACTTACGCAGAGCGCGTCCGATTTAGCGTCATGGAGATGACAGCGCCTCGGTTGCGCCAGACGTCACTATAATTTCGCCAAGAATTGCACAAAATCAGGGTAAGATTATTCTTTCTTGCCACCCATTTGAAAGGAAAGGTAGTCCTACGCCCATTCGGTGGCATTTACGCTCGACTTCCTGCACGGGCTTTCGACTCTGCTGGCCCGTGCTGATTCTCTTTTGTGTCCTGAATTTTCCTCTTCCTGCGGCTGCTGGCCTCGACATTACTCAGCCCGAGTTGCACCAACTGCAACTGCTCTTCCTCTCTCCCTGTCATATGCAGATGGCCGCTACCGGCGCAACAATCACCGGGTTCAGCCTGGCTGTCGGAACTCCCTCGGGCGGAGCACTCCCGTGGCTTTACGCCCTCATAACCATCGAATTTTTGCTCATTGCCTTGCTGCTTCGCGATCGCATCACCCACCACCAGGCCGAAGAACGGCTGCGTCAAAAAGAAGCAGCGGCGCAAGAAGAACTACGGAAGTCGGAGGAAAAGTTCTCCAAGGCATTTCGCCAGGGCCCCATGGTCCTCACCCTGACCGATGCCCAGACCCAGTGCTACATCGATGTAAACGAGACCTATGAACAACTCACGGGATATCGCCGGGAGGAGGTTATTGGGCACTCTATACGCGACATGGGACTCTGGGCGAACCCCTACGAGAGATCAACCCTGGCGAAACGGCTCCTATCCGAGGGCCGTCTTCGTGACATTGAGTTTCAATATCGCACCAGGGGTGGCGAACTTCGCGTTGCCCAGGCTTCCGCCGAACTGATTGAGATTGGCAGCAGGCCGTGCATACTGGGGGCAGCTATCGACATCACGGATCGCAAGCGGGCTGAACTGGCGCTGCTGGAGAGCGAAAACAGATTCCGCCTGATGAGCGATTCGGCGCCGGTCATGATGTGGTTATCCGGACCGGACAAACTTTGTACCGACTTCAACAAGGAGTGGTTGCGCTTCACGGGACGTACCCTGCAACAGGAACTAGGAGATGGCTGGACGCACGCTGTTCACCCGGATGATTTGCCAGCTTGCATTCGAATTTACACGCACGCCTTCGACAACCGGGAAGCGTTTGAAATGGAATACCGTTTGCGCCGTCATGACGGCGAATTCCGTTGGATCCTTGATCGTGGTGCTCCTCGTTTCCTGGAGAACGGTAATTTTGCCGGCTATATCGGCTGCTGCATCGACGTAACCGAACAAAGAGAGGCCCGGGCTGAACGCGCACGACTCGGCGGTCGCTTGATTCAGGCCCAGGAGAACGAGCGCACACGCATCGCCAGGGAATTACATGACGATATCAATCAGAGATTGGCGCTGTTGGCCAATGGCTTGCAACAACTCGAGCAAGTCTCGGCACAGAACAGCAACAATGGATTTCGCCAGGAAGATCAGATCCACGAACTGTGGCAACTGACCAACGAAATCGCCAGCGACCTTCAGCATCTGTCCCACCGATTGCATCCTTCGAAGTTGCAATATCTCGGACTGGGATCTGCTGTCCGCGAACTCTGCCAGGAGTTTTCACGGCAGCATAAGATCAGCGTCGAATATACCGCGCGGGACCTGCCGCCGGATTTGGACGAAAACGTTTCTCTCAGCCTGTTCCGCACGGCTCAGGAGGCACTCCGCAATGTAGCGAAACACAGCCAGGCTCTTCATGCAAAAGTGGAACTCGTGCGCCACTCGACTGTAGTTCGCTTGCGCGTTTCCGACGATGGAGTCGGATTTGATCCGGACCGCGACTCTGCACGTCACGGCCTTGGTCTGATCAGCATGCGTGAGCGTCTCAGGTCCGCCGGCGGGCACCTTGTGGTCTGGTCGCGGCCCTCCTTGGGCACTCAGATCGAAGGCACGGTTCCTGCCGTGCAGGCCAAACGGAGCGCACAGTCGTTCGTGCAGCAGGCTAGCTGAGCGTCACCACCGCCCCCCCGTCAGTTTTGACAGTAGCCGAACTTCTCAGAACGCATACCATCATTCCGAAAATTGTTCCCGGACCTGAACAGGTCCGCTCGCACTGGGGCGTATTGCGAGTTTACCGATGTTTCGATTCCAACAGCAGCAAGGGTACAAGGAGTGTCTGTGCCCAAAGTAAGCGTATTGCTCGCCGACAATAATTCCGCCGTCCTCGATCGGGTCGCGAAATTGCTTAGGGCCGACTACAACGTAGTCGGGGCTGTAAAGGACGGTGCAGCAGTGTTGGCCGAGTCTCTCCGTCTGAACCCCGACATCATCGTACTCGATATCTCCATGGGCGAACTGAGCGGTATTGATGTGGCCCGGCGGCTGCGAGACTCCGGTTGCAATTCCAAGATCATCTTTCTCACCGTCCATGAGGACGCTGACTTCGTCAACGCAGCCATGGGCGTGGGTGCAGCCGCTTACGTCGTCAAATCCAGGCTCAGCCTGGACCTGATCACTGCCATTCATGCGGTACTGACCAATAAGCTCTTTGTGTCCCCAAACCTGCTCTATGTGCAAGAGGAGAAAGGCGGGTAGGAGTGTTCTCCGGACCTGTCAGTAATGACAGTTACCTTTTAAACCCGTTCCACCTACTGTTACTGCACATCAGGTGAGCTATACTTCGGCTCGCAATTGCCGCTGACCGGCGAGCCTCTGAGTGGTATTCGCGCCACCTCGTTGATGCAAGGAGAAGCGAACTCACTCTAAGCTGTGGTGGTAATCATGCGTCGGCTAGGCAAGTTGGAATTTGTGTTGGCGATCACCGGCGGGCTGTTGCTCGCCCTGTATCTGGGCGCGCGCATCCACGGCGCTATTCTTTCCCGAGCAGAGGTTCAGCGGTTTAAGAGCGAGCAGACCGCCTCGCGAAATCAATCCCCTGAGATCGTGATGACCGCGGGCAGCCCTGACTTCAGCCTTTGGTCAGAGAAGCGGATCAAGGAGTACCAGCAAAGCTTAGCCGTCCACTTCACTCCCGCCAGCGCCATTCTTCGTATTCCCAAAATTCGCCTGGAAGTGCCGGTGCTCAATGGCACTGACGATCTCAGCCTCAACCGCGGGGTCGGACTCATTGCCGGCACGGCTCGTCCCGGAGATGACGGCAACATCGCTATTGCCGGTCATCGTGACGGATTCTTTCGCGGACTCAAGGACGTAGTTCTGGGAGACACGATCGAAATAGATACGCAAACAGAAACCAACACTTACCGCATCGATCGCATGATCATCGTCGATCCCAACGACGTCTCTGTACTCGCGCCACGCCAGCAGCCGTCCCTGACGTTGGTGACCTGCTATCCCTTTTATTTCGTGGGCAGCGCTCCTCAGCGCTACATCGTGCAGGCTTCGCGCGTGGATTCGAACTTGAGAGAATCCGCGCAACAGAATTCAAAACTCCGCTTCAGCGAAACAGATGCTAAGGCAAATGTGAAGTAATGGTTTCAATATCCGGCACTACCGGCTCTAGCTCCATAGTTCCGAAGTCAGAAAAGGAGAGACACACAATGAACCCAGGCAACAGATGGACACAACTGTGGCTGGCGCTCGCGGTAGCGGCTATTTGCATGGCCACGGCCTTGAATGTCAGCGCACAGGTGCAAACGCAAACCTCTACCGCCGCCGAACCGTCCACCAAGCAAGTGCAGGTGGAACGCGCCGAGGTGGTGTATGTTTCGGGCAATGACCTGGTAGTGAAAATGGAAGACGGTACCATTCGCCACATTTCCAATGTGCCGGAAAGTGCCCGCGTTACGGTCGACGGAAAGCAACTCGGGATTCACGATTTGAAGCCCGGCATGAAGCTTCAGAGGACCATAACCACCACTACCACCCCCAAGGTCGTTACCACGGTGCAGAGTGTCACCGGGACGGTCTGGCATGTAAGTCCGCCCAACTCCGTCATCCTGACCCTGGAGGACGGTACTAATCAGAAATTCAACATCCCCAAAGGACAGCAATTCAACGTCAACGGACAAATGACGGATGCCTGGGGCTTGAAGAAAGGCATGAAGGTCTCGGCAACCAGGATTGTGGAACAGCCAGTGACCTTTGTCAGTCAGCACAAAGAGCTGACCGGAACCGCGCCCCCGCCACCGCCTCCGGCGGATGTTCCCATCCTGATTGCAGTGGCTGCACCGACACCGGCACCCTCAGCCCCTGCTGCCACTGAAACTGCCGCTTTGCCGAAGACCAGCAGCCTGCTGCCTCTCTTTGGCTTGCTGGGTGCATTAAGCCTGCTCTCGTCGCTCGGGATCAGAGTGTTTCGTAAGCTGGTTTAGTCGCAGAAGTCAGCCTGGCAGGATAGAGCGCCGGGCTCGCTTTCCGTCCCATTGCAGAGGGGGACTGAGGCGAACCCGGCCTGTCTTTTACAACTCGTCATCTCGCACCGATAGTGCATGTCGGCGGGTGCCCCATCTTAGCCCTGCCCAGGGTTAACGTGGGGAGCGGCGCAATCTCGACAGCAGCACATCTCTTCCCATAATCATCCCGCCGCCCCATTTTGCGCTTTGCCATCACAAGAACTAACAAATCCGGCATCACGTGTATAATGGGTGCCCTAAATCAGCCGAAAACTCCTATCAACCAGTTTTGCACATCCCGAACCGGCTGTGCGGCGACCAACAATCCATTTACCAACGACATAGGTTCGAGGGGCCCCAGCGTAATCCCAGGAGGGACCATATGCCAGCCAATCGCCCTCGCATTCTTATCGCAGACGATCACAACCTCGTTGCTGAGCTGTGCAAAAAGCTACTCGAATCCGAATATGAGGTGGTCGGCACCGTAAGCAATGGACGTGCCCTGGTTCGTAGAGCTGCGGAGTTGCAACCCAACCTTATTGTCATCGATATCGCCATGCCCGTCCTCAATGGTCTGGATGCCGGGCAGCAGATCAAGGAACAGATGCCGGCGGTCAAGCTGGTGTTCCTAACCATGAACCCCGATCCCGAAGTCGCCGCCGAAGCCTTCCGTCGCGGTGGTTCCGGCTATTTGCTCAAAACCTGTGCTGGTGCGGAATTGTTGACTGCCGTCCGTGAAGTGCTTCGAGGAAACACCTACATGTCGCGGACGCTGCCCAAGGACACCATCAATTACCTGCGCCGGCAGGATACCCGCAAGGTGGAAGAAGACGCTCGCCTGACAGAAAGGCAACGCGAGGTCTTGCAGTTACTGGCGGAAGGAAAAGTAATGAAGGAAGTCGGCGACATTCTCAACATGACCACCAGGACCGTAGCCTTTCACAAGTATCGGATCATGGAAGTACTTGGCGCCAAGAGTAATGCCGAGCTGGTGCGCTATGCGGTCAGAAACCACATAATCGCTGCCTGAGGCTTGGCCGCCGGGCGAACCTGCATTGCCAATAGTCTCGGAAGAGTGGCCCTTACCTCCGCACGCCCCTGTCACTGTTGACAGTGTGTTCCTGCGTATTCCATCTGTAGACTTCTATCAGGCTCAGTCGTTGAACACTTGCGCCTGCGGGAATTCATTTTTCTCTTTCACCGCCCGGAGGGATCACGATGACAAAGCGGCTGGTTCTGTTACTGCTCTGCGCGACTCTGTCAGCCTTCGCTCAGACCTCCTCCACCAAGTACCAGTCAGGCACCATCATGGCAGTGACTGCCCACCAAGACACACCGCAAGACAAAGCCAGCGGCACTCCCCGGTATGACGTCTCGGTGAAGGTCGGAAACACGCTTTATGTGGTTCTCTATACACCGCCCAATGGCACGACGACAGTCACGTATGTGGCAGGAAGAGATCTGCCAGTCTTGGTCGGAGCCGAGACCATAACTTTTTACAGTGATCTTTCCGGCAAGACCGAAGTCCCCATCCTGCGGCGCGAGTCCATAACTGCACCAGCCAAAATCGATTGGACCAAGGCGCCCGGCCAATACTTCAGCATGAAGATGCAACATCTTTCCGAGGCCTTGAACCTGACCGAAGACCAGCAGACGAAGATCAGACCGATCTTGGAGCAGGAAGTCGGTGAGGCCGGGCAGTATTGGGGAAATCCTGTGCTCTCCCAGAAAGAGAAACTTGCCGCATACGAGAAAATCGTGCGCTCTTCCGACGCTAAGTTAAAGCCTCTTCTCACCCCTGCCCAGGTCGAGAAGCTCGAAGCCATGCGAAAACAGCAGAAGCAGGAACTCAAGAAGCTCATCGCGGATCGGGACACCGATCGGCAGAACTGACAGAGAATCCGACTGAGCGGGCGTTTATCCCACAGACGCGCTTTAGTTCCTTACGCGGCAGCGCCAGCGGGATGATCCCGCTGGCACAACCCCAATCAATTCCGATTTCGTGTATGCCCTCGCCAAACCAACAGTCAGTTTATTTCTTCACAGGCGGGGGGAAGTTCTTTAGCAGCTTCGCTACCGCCTTGGTCAGGTTTTTCTGCTGTTTGTCTGGCTTGGCTTTAGTATCGATGGTTTTGCTGGCGATACCTCGCCACGCTAAGTCATGACCCTTTGAGTCATACATGTCCACGGCCAGCTGGCCAATATAGATAGTGGAAGTCTGACCGGTGGTCATCCCGCCTCCACCGCCGTACCATCCTCCGCGATACCAGCCAGGACCGTATCCCCAATCGGTATTGTAGGAGGTGAACTGCTTCTCCTGGCCCACGCCGGCCTGGTAACCAACGTAAAGATCTGCACTGTCCGAATCGGTTTTTGACAGGCCTTTCTTGGCCAGCTCCGCGTCTATGGTCGACTTGATCTGTTGATCGACCAGATCGTTGACCTTGTTTGCGTCTTTTAGGGTCACCCATTTGTAGGTTTTGAACTTGGAGAAATCGGCATTCTTATCGTAGTTGTAGCGAACATCCTGGCCGACTGCGCTACTCGCCAGGAAAAAGAGCAGCGCGATTGAGATGAGGGAAAGTCGCTTCATAGGTGTATCTCCGGGTGCGGTATCGACGCACGATTTTTGTACTACGCCTAAGCCAGATCCACGCAAACGTGCCTGGTCTTAGGGAAAACACACCTACGTTACGCCCACAGCGTGAGATTGCGAACTGTTACTGTTGACAGTGGCGGCGGAACTCAAAATTTGATGCCCAGCGAGAGAACCACAGTCGGGTCGGTCCAGCCGGCATTAAATATGTAGGTCGTGAAATCCATTTTCTTGTAATGGCAGCCGACCAGTACGCCGCGCTGGACATCGAGCGGGGTCTGATAGACCCGGGTCCGCTGGGAAGCCAGACCGGCCCGGAGCCAGTCCGTCAGCGAATAGCTCAATTCATTCCAACTGTAGAAAAAATTCCGGGTGGTATCTGAGGGGACAATTACGTATTCGCCCTGGCTGAAGAGCTCAATCCGTTTGTAGGTGATCGCAAGATTGAAGCCAGGAGCGATTCCATTCGTGCTTCCGAAAACGGCACCAAGCATGGGCGTGGCGTCCAGAACGAGCCGATCACCTACGCTGAAGTTGTAACCGGCCCACAACGACGCGGTCTCCAGATCCTCGTAGTTGTAGCGAGCTTCCAGGTGCAGCCATTTGTGATCGGCACTGAAAGTGGGGGAGGCGTAGGACTGGTCGTCCGGAATAATGTATCCAGTGGTTGCGAGCGAAAACGACCACTGGTGACTTGCAGTGTCGGAAGAGGGCGCGGGAGCGTTCGGCGTTTGGGCCAGGATCGGCCCGACGATGAGAACGATAACGAGGAGGATCCGGCGCCGCGTAACCCTAGCCTCCTAGCGCAATGGTGATCCCGACCATTGCGCTGCCTACAATCACCATCAACAGCCCCATTCTCCATGGACTATGTCCGGCGTACCGGCCGAATACATAGCCACTCAGAAAAAGCATCACAATCGCAATTGCGTTGGAGATGCGCAGGGCTCGCCGGCCTTCCCTGACCACAGCAAAGGGAAGCACCACCGGCAGGGTGGCTAAGAGAACGAGCAGGAATACCCCCACACCGCCCAACCAATCTTGTTTGGTTAGCCGAGGACGCTCCGGCGGTTCGGTCAATTGCGTCAATTTTTGTCGCATCGACTCGAATTGCGCCGGAGAGACAACCGACGCCAGCAAAGGTGGCATCGCGCCGGCAATGATGTGATGTGCTTCCTCGGGTCCGGCAGCACTGCGGACTGCTCGAAGTGCAAGTATGCCCTGTCCGCGAGTACTGAAGCAGGCCATCCAATACATGACCGCGTCGATAAAGCCCCACGCCAGATTGCAGCCCAGGGCCCCGATGAGCATGTTGCGAACGTCGCCCTGGCCCGCTTCCCCAATACTGAACGAACAGGTAATGGTCAGGACCATGATCAGCCCGAAGAGGATTTCCGCGACCCGCTCCATGGGGTTGAGGATGCGCTTGCTCGATGTGCCGCAGTCTTCAGGCACAGGTGCTCACCCGATTCGGTTCTTGCCCCCAACGCTGAATCAGTGCGGGTACGCCTAGTCTCTGGTCAATACCCCGAATGCGGTGGTGCAGCCCCTCGGCTTGCGACAGATCACGAACAACTCCGTGCACTTCAGCGAGTTCCAGCGTGGCTCCGGCTTGTTCCAGTTCGGCGTGCAATTCAGACAGCATGCGTACCCCAGCCAGGTCGATATTTGCTGAAGTCGAGAGGTCTATTACGACAAGCTTGACCACCTCGCGGTTGCGCATGCTCGCTAGCACCTGTTTCTTCACATTCTCAGAGTTGAAGTAGAACAGCCCCGATTCCACGCGCAGGATCAAGACGCCGGGAATCATTTCGCTCTCCGGATAGCGGGAGGAATCGACGAAGCGATCTGTGCCAGGTATGCGTCCCAACGTGGCAACCCTCGGATGGGAGGCGCGTTTCAAAAGCATGATCAGGGAAAAGATGGCGGCCAGCAGTACGCCTTTGAGAATGCCAAAGAAAAGGACTCCGAGCGTGGCGACCATTGCTACCCAGAACTCCAGTTTGCTAACCCGCTGCAAATGGCGGAGTTCAGCGGGCTTGATGAGTGCTCCAACAGCGATAAGCACGACGGCGGCAAGAACGGGTTGAGGCAGGTTGTGCATGAGTCCGGTCAGAAACAGCAAAACGATAGCGATGCTGACGGAGGCAAAGACCAAGGCCAGCGGGGTCTTCGCGCCACCTTTCTCGTTGACTGCTGACTGAGACATCCCGCCCGCGAGGGGATAACCCTGGCCCATTCCTGCCGCCAGATTGGCGATACCGAGAGCGAGCAACTCCTGGTCAGCACTGACGGGATATCCATGCTTGAGGCCAAAAGTTCGGACTACCGAAATACTTTCGACGTACGACAACAGGAAGCAGGCCAGAGCAAGCCCAAGGAGTTCGTCTACCTCCCCCCACTGCACCGCCGGCCAACCCAGGTGCGGAAGCCCTTGAGGAATTGCGCCTACTGTGTTGACACCGTAAGTGGCCAAGGGGAAGAAGGACATTGCGGCGATTGACAGTGCGACCACGAATAGTGCAATCGGGCGGCTCGGCAACAAGCGATCACCGAGTATGAGAAGCACAAGCGCCGCCAGTCCAACGGTGAGCGTAGCCGGGTTGGTTTCTCTCAAATGCCGCGTGAGTTCAATAATGCGCGTGAAAAAGTTGTTGCCTCCAGTGCTGATCCCGAACAACTTCGGCAATTGAGTGGAAGCAATAACCAGGCCAGCTCCGACTTTGAAGCCGCTGAGGACAGTTTCGGAGACAAAGTTGGCAATATTGCCGAGGCGCAGCGCCCAAGCTAAGACTCCGATGAATCCCGCGAGAATGGCGACTGCCATCGCTAGGTGACTTTGGCGCAACGCATCACCAGCAGCGAGCGTGCCCAGAGCGGAGCCGATTAGAATCGAAATGGCAGAGGTTGGCCCGATTGCCAGTTGTCGCGATGTTCCGAAAACGGCATAACCGAGGCCTCCAAGGAGATAGCAATACAAGCCGGCCTGGGATGGCAAACCGGCGAGAGAGGCGTAAGCCAGCGAAACCGGAATGGCATAGGCGGCGAGCGTCAGCCCCGCGATAAAGTCGGAACCGATCCAGTTCGTCTGGTAGTGAGGCAGCCAGCGAACAATGGGAACAGCTGCGCTGAAGTGCTCGCGCCAGCCGGTGTGTTCACCTGAATCGGTGGTCATAGGTTCGCTCGGCCTTCCTCGGAATCAGCAAGTCGCGCCGCCGGGTGACGCGTGGGGCTTCGCAATCCTTCCCGGTATGCCAAAACGGAGCAGGAATCGAATCGCTACCAAATACAAATCAGTATTTCTCAGGAATGAAGCGCCTTCCCTTGAGTGAGGCTTGATCGTCGTAGTGGCCTGCGTTCTCCCGCGCCGGCAATTTCACCTTCTCTCGCGGAACTTTCTTGTAGGGGATCAGACTCAAAAAATGTGAGATGCAGTTGAGCCGAGCCTTCTTCTTATCGTCGGAGCGAACGATGTACCAGGGAGCGTGCTTGCTGTCGGTGGCTTTCAGCATCATGTCGCGTGCGCGCGAGTAGTCATACCAGCGGCGAAAGGATTCCAGGTCCATGGGGCTCAGCTTCCACTGGCGTAGGGGGTCCTTGATACGCGCCTCGAAGCGGCGTTGCTGTTCCTTTTTCCCCACTTCTAGCCAATATTTGATGAGAATGATGCCGGCATCGAGGATGGTCTTTTCCATCAGCGGGCAAAGATCGAGAAAACGGCGATGCTGTTCCTTGGTGCAGAACCCCATCACATGTTCTACGCCAGCCCGGTTGTACCAACTGCGGTCAAAGATCACGATCTCGCCGGCTGCGGGAAACTGGTGCATGTAGCGCTGCATGTACATCTGAGTTTTTTCGCGGTCGGAGGGAGCCGGTAGTGCGACCGCACGAAATATCCGTGGGCTGACGCGTTCGGTGAGGGCGCGTATGGTGCCGCCCTTGCCGGCGGCATCGCGGCCCTCAAACACGACGATCACACGCAGGCCCTTGTATTTGACCCAATCCTGAAGTTTGCATAGCTCCGCCTGAAGGCGCCTGAGCTCCTTCATGTACTGCTTATTGCTTAAGCCATCGGCACCATTCTTGGTTTCATTCTTGGTCTCATTGTTGGCCATGAGCAATCACTCCTCCCAGAGCAAAGGTAACCGTCGGCGCCGAATTTGCAGTCCTGAACGCCGATCACACTTGTCCTCATTGGATATTGCGAGCATATTCGGTCGGGGAGGCAGCGGATACTGTCAAAAGAAACAGTGATATAGCGGATGTTCGGGATCGGATCGAGTCTGCCGGGAGTCGCTGGAGAGAGGACGTGAGGTCACTACTAGCGAGTCTGCTGCGAGTTGCGGATCTGGTTGAGCGCGGCGCCATTCTTCGCGTCGATTTCAACCAATTTCAGGCGAAATCCCGGCCCCTTGTAGTCGGCTGGGATGTATTGCTCTGGGATGGCAATGGTGTTGCCATCCCGCATGGAGGAGAAGTGCGGCGAACAGATCTCTACTCCCGCCTCATTGAATTTGTCCTGGATGTTCTGGTGGAGTTCGGAAAATATGTTCAGCATCTCGCGGGGAGCATCGGTATAGGCATTGAGTTCGTAGCCGACGTAGAAGTCATGCAATCGGTCTTGCAGGACGAAAGGAGCGGGTTGGGGCAAGACATGTTTTGTGGCAAGCGCGGAGCTTACGAGTAGCTGGTGCACAGTCCTCCAGGGAGCGTCATAACCAATGGTGACCGTGGTGTAAAAGATGACGCCGGTTTTCTTTGCCTGCACGCTGAAGTTCTTCACCGACCCACTCATCACTGTGGCGTTGGGGATGGTGATGATTTCAGCTTTCGGCGTAAGAATGCGGGTCACCAGGAGAGTCTTTTCGACCACTTCGCCAGTGGTGTCGCCGATCTGAACCCAGTCTCCCGCGAGAAACGAGCGCATATAAGTGAGGATGATTCCGGCGATCGCGTTAGCCACCGCGGAGGATGATCCTAATGAGAGGAGCACGCCGAGAAATATCGAGATGCCCTGAAAGGCAGGACTTTTTGCGCCGGGCAGGTAGGGAAAGGCGACAATGAGCGCGAGGACAAGGACGAGCAATCGAACCAGCTTGTCGGTGGGTTCTGCCCAGTCAGGGTAGAAGCCGTGAATTTTGACATCTCCTTTCTGAATCTGACCGAAAAACAACCGGATCAGGCGAATCGCGTAGCTGGTGATCAGGGTGATTACGGCGATGACCAGCAGGTTGGGGAGATAATCCACCGCCGCCCGACCCATCGTGCCCAGTTGCGAAAGCAGCCACCCGGTCACGGTGTGTGATATTTCCCGGGTGGGAGAGAAGAAGCCGAGGGTCACCGTTAAATAGATTTCAATGAAGCCAAGGATCAGAACCCAGCGAACAAAAGCTCCCAGGGCTAGGGCCATCGGACCGAGATATGCGATGGAAACATGCCAGGCAGACTTCTTCTCGACTTGCGCGCTGGCCTGAATTCGGCGTTGTACGCGGTCGCGCAGAGCGAACCGTATGCGCCGGAGAAGCCAGAGCAAGAGAAATAAGATGACGCTAGCGATGGCAGCATAGAGGATCCCCCTCATGAGCAAGCGCCAGCTATGCTCGCGACGATAATTCAGGATGGCCTGGCGGATGGCCTCCTCGTCCTCGAAGGCGAGTTGCTCCCGTTTCTTGCCGGCGGCCTTGGCGTCGGCATCGGTAACTGCCATGATCACCATGTTGTCGAGGATGATCTCGGTCCAGGCATCCCGTGGCTGCAAGCGGATGGAATCTGGAGAGGCGCTACCTCCGGCCAGAAAGATGATGCGCCTTGCAATAGCAGCCGCGCGCTCCTCGGGTGTCAGCGTGCCAATGGGCTCGTATATGGTCAGAATGGCACGTCCTTCGACCTCGACCTGGCCGGGCTGTTCGATCTCCTCCTTCACGGATTCTTGCCTGCTGCCTGCGGACTGATTCGGGGCTGTTGGCTGCGGAGAGGGTTGCTGCGCCACCATAGGCAAGGTGTGGACGGCTTGCAGCAGCAGGCAAGTAATCAGCGTGAAGCAAAGGCTCAAGATCCGCTTTTTCATTGCGCGTGATGCTAGAGGGCGAGCACACGGGTGCCTTTGGACAAATTAAGATACGTCAATGCCACGAACAACTGTCAGAACTGCCAGACCCGGAGAGACCGGTTGATGGTTAGTGTCTGTTATTACTAATCGAGGATTCTGGAGAAGAGGTATGAAATCAGGACTAACCAACATCATTTGCTTGATGGTGCTCGCGTTATGCTTTACTCCCCTGGGACGCGCCCAGAATCTACAAGTGAATCCCCCCGGAGACTTAACCAGCCGAAATCGTGATGCTATCGAAGTCACGCGCGACCAGGTGCGCACGGACCGAAAGGCGATGGTGGAAAAAGCCATGAAGCTGACCGATGACGAGGCGCAAGGGTTTTGGCCTATTTACGACGAGTACGCCAGCGAATTGAGCAAGATAAGTGACCGCACTGTGACGCTGATAACCGAATTCGCAGATAACTACAGCGACCTGCGCGATTCCGACGCGCTGCGAATGACCGATGAAAGTCTGAACATCGAACAGCAGAAGCTAGCCGTCAAGCAGCGGTATGCACAACGCTTCGCGACAGTGTTGCCCGGGAAAAAAGTAGCGCGATTCTTCCAGGTAGACCGGCGACTGGACGCGGTGGTGGTGCTTAACGTTAGTCAGGCTGTCTCGCTGGTGCAGTAAGGGTCGATTCTGCACTCTCCAGGGCGCGTCACAGGAACCGGGAAGGAAGTGGCGCGGCGACAGGCATCGCAAGCTACTTTTCCGGCAATGTGTAGTCGAAGACGTAGGAGTGCTTGCCACCTTCAATGATGATCTGCATCTTGCCTTTGATGCCAGCCAGCTCGCCCGCGCCCGAGCCGGGTGTCACCACGATAGTCCAGCCAGTCGGAGTTCCATCTTCCATCGTGCCGTTGTGCTGAAGGACGAAGCTGCCGCTGCGGCCGTTCAACCTGCCGTTGACCTTCTCCATGGCCACGGCTCCCGCCGACGCGGCCGGATTCCCGGCGCTGAGCATCTCTCCCTTGCTGGTGGCCTCAAGGTCGCCGTGGAATTGCTTGTCGAGCGAGAAGCGCGTGAGCGTTTTGTCATCTTTGTAGTACGGTTCGAGCGGCGCGATCTTGACCTCAAAGGTCCCGGTGGCGCGGTGAGCCACGGCTGACTCCTTTGGCTTGGAAGGTGTCGTTTGCGCAGCGCAGAGCGCGGCGAGAGCAAGGGCTGCGAACACAAGATGTAACATCGGTTGAACAGGATACCTGAGCGGGCCCAACCCGGTCACGTTCTCGCATCGGGTACATCGAAAACCGAAAGCAATTGACCAACAGTTCCAGCCTACTGCTGCCAGCCGCCACCCAGGGCATTGTAGAGTTGGACCAAGGCCAGCCGTTCGTTGAAATCTGCCTGCGCCAGGGCGATTTGAGCATCGAAATAGCGCGTATCCTGGTCCAAAACCTCAAGGTAGCTGGTGACGCCGCCGCGGTAACGGACGTTGGCGAGTCGCGTCGCATCTTCCGCCGCGGCGGTTACCAGAGACTGCTGTTGACGGAATTCCTGATTCTTGCGGTACGCCACCAGCGAGTCCGAAACCTCGCGAAAAGCGGACTGGATAGATTGCTGGTAAAAGAGGACGGCTTGCTGCTGCTGTGCTTCACTCAATCTTAGGTTGGAACGGAGCCTACCACCGGTGAAAATGGGCTGAGCTAACTGTCCCCCGAAATTCCAAAGCCCGGCAGGGCCCGTGAACAGACTTGTTAAGGCTGAACTCTGATATCCGGCTGTAGCAGTTAAGGTGATCTGTGGGAAAAATTGCGCTTTGGCAACACCGATCTGTGCATTGGCGGCGGCCAGTTGCTGCTCTGCGGATTGGATATCAGGCCGCCTCTCCAATAGAGAAGATGGCAGGCCGGCGGGAACTATTGGCAGAATAACATTCTCAACCAAGGGTTTTCCGCGAGTTACGGGAGCTGGATTCTTGCCCAGCAAAATGCTGATGAAATTCTCCTGCTGTTCAATGCGACGTTCCAGGTCAGGTATAGAGGCCGCGGCTGTATAAACCAATTGCTCGGACTGGCGGACGTCGATCAGTGCGGTCGTACCTCCCTTTTGACGTATCTGAACCAGGCGTAGCGACTCCTGACGCGAGGCGAGCGTGCGCCGCGAGATCTCCATTTCCAAGTCGAGCTCAAGTAACTGGAAATATGCGGTGGCCACATTGCTGACGAGCGTTGAGATCACGGCCTTCTGGCCCCACTCGGTCGCCAACAAACTGGCTCGCGCTGATTCTGTAGCCCTGCGGTACTTGCCCCAGAAGTCCAGTTCCCAAAATAGTGACAGGTTGACCTGGTTCGCGCTGGTCTCGATAGCGGGGAATTGCTTGCTCTGAGGAAGGCGAACATTGGAGGCGCTTGCTCCCCCTGAGATCGTTGGGTATTGATCTGCGCGCGTGATGCCGAGGACGGCCTGAGCCTGCAGAACACGGGCAGCGGCGATGCGAACGTCGTAGTTGTTAACCAGAGCTTCCCGGATCAGGGCCTGCAATTGTGCGTCCTGGAAAACCGTCCACCATTTTTCTTCGCCGAGCGAGGCAGCGGTCTGCGGGCCAGCATCTGGGGCAAGCCCGCGGTAATTATCAGGGACAGTGACCGGAGGACGCTTGTAGTTCGGACCCACAGTGCATCCTGTCAAGAATAGAAGCACAATCGCGAGGAGCGAGAGCCTGGTGATCATGCCGGTCCCTCCCGTCGAGTCAGAAAGTACGTTTTGCGGGTTGAAGTCCACTGCAGTGCCAGCCGCATGAGAAGTGTCCTAGTCATCGCCCGCTGCTGCTTCTGGAACCACTGCAACTGGATGCGGTTCTTTCTTCTTGCCTCCAATCCAGTGGCCGAAGCGTTCAACGACATCAAAAGAGACGGGGATGAAGAATATTGCGATTATCGAAGCCGCGAGCATGCCGCCGATTACTGTCGTTCCCAGAACCTGGCGGGAAACAGCGCCAGCACCAGACGCCGTCCACAGCGGCACGCAGCCCAGAATGAAAGCAAATGCAGTCATCAGGATTGGGCGCAGCCTCAGCCTGGCGCCAGTCAGAGCCGCCTCCGTCAAGGGCTTGCCCTTGTCGTATTCGAGCTTGGCGAATTCCACGATCAGAATGGCATTTTTGGCGGACAGTCCGATCAACATGACCAGACCGATCTGCGCGTACACATCGTTGTCGAGGCGCCGGAAGTAAAGCGTCATAAAGGCGCCGAAGACGGCAATAGGAACGCCCAGCAATACGCTGAAGGGAAGCGTCCAGCTCTCATATTGCGCAGCCATGATCAGGAAGACGACGAAGAATGCCAGACCAAAAATCACACCGGGCGATATTCCCTGCGCGGCCTTTTGCTCCTGGTACGACATGCCCATGTAATCGAAGCCCATCTGGCCGGGCATTGACTTATGGAAAACGTCCTCCAGCGCCGCCATGGCCTGCCCGGAACTATAGCCGGGTGCGGCCGAAGCATTAATCTGCACGCAGTTGAACAGGTTGTAGCGCATAACGAACTCTGCGCCGCTGCGGGGATAAGTACTCGTTAACGTACTCAGCGGCACCATTTCCCCAGAATTGTTCCGAACATAGAACTTGCCGAGATTTTCCGCCCTGGTGCGGAAATCACCATCGGCCTGGACATAAACCTGCCATTGCAGGCCGAAGCGATTGAAGAAGTTGATCAGTGATCCGCCCATAAAGGTCTGCACGGTTTCGTACAGGTTGTTGAGCGGGATCTGCTGAGTCATAGCCTTGGCGTTATCCACCTTGACTCCAACCTGGGGAACACCGAACAGGGCAGTAGTCATGACACCCGCCAGTTCGGGGCGTTTGCGCGCTTCGGACACAAATAGCTGAGCATTCTTGGCTAGGAAATCGATGCCCTGTCCAGAACGGTCTTCCAAGATGAAGGTTGCGCCGCCCGAGGTTCCCACGCCCGGGATAGCAGGCGGCGGGAACGAGAAAGCAATTCCCCCGGGAAGCTTGGAGAGCTCTCGCTGCAGATGAGCCTTAATGCCTGCGTAGCTGGTCTCGGGGGTCTTGCGTTCCTCCCATGGCTTCAAGGAAACGAAAAAAAATGAGCTGTATGTAGCGTTGACACCGCTCAACAAGCTGTATCCCATAACGGAGCTGACATACTCAACGCCCGGGGTCGCCATCAGCACTTTCTCGACTTCGCGGGCAGCTTCGGAAGAGCGTTGCAGGGAAGAAGCTTCAGGCAACTGGAGGCCGGCATAAAGGTATCCCTGGTCTTCATCGGGCAGAAAGCTTCCGGGGATTCTCTTGCCGAAAAATCCCGCGCCCAGGGTCAGGAGACCGAGCAACAAGAAGGCAAAGCCGGCTTTGTGGATCAGGTGCCCGCACCAGCTCACATAACCGTCCGTGGCGCGCCCGAATACACGGTTGAACCAGCGGAAAAATGCTCCCAAAGGTCCCCGCGCAGGTTTTCTCGGCTTCAGCAGCAAGGCCGAGAGCGCCGGACTCAGCGTAAGAGCGTTGAATGCGGAAAAAAGCACCGAAATTGCGATGGTCACAGCGAATTGCTTATAGAGCTGGCCGGTGATACCGGGAACGAAAGCCGTGGGTACAAACACGGCGGCCAAAATGAGGGCGATGGCTATGACCGGTCCGGAAACCTCCTCCATCGCCTTTACGGTCGCGTCGTGCGGTGAGAGTCCGTGTTCGATGTGATGCTCCACAGCCTCTACCACTACGATGGCATCGTCGACGACCAGTCCAATGGCGAGCACGAGTCCAAAAAGCGACAGGGTGTTGATGGAGAAGCCAAGCATCGGAAAAACGACAAAGGTTCCGATCAACGAGACCGGAACAGCGAGCAGCGGAATCAGCGTTGCTCTCCACCCCTGGAGAAAGATGTAGACGACGAGGATGACCAGGACCAACGCTTCCAGGAGAGTTTTGTAGATTTCGTCTATGCCCGCCCTGACGGCGAGGGTGGTATCGAGCGCTACGATGTACTCCAGTCCTTGTGGGAACCGGCTCTTCGCCTCATCCATCATTTTGAGGACGTTATCTCGTGTCTGCAGGGCGTTGCTGCCGGGGGTGAGATAAAGAGCGATCAGAGCCGCAGGCTGGGCGGGCTTATTCTGTCCCGCGGTTCCCAGGCGGGCGAGGTAGGAATAGTATTGCGATCCCAAGTCCACGCGCGCCACGTCTTTGAGGCGCAATACGGAGCCGTCGGGCTGGGCGCGGACGACAATCTCGTTGAAATCCTCAGCTGTGGGCAAGCGTCCTGGGGCGCGCACGTTGTACGTAAACTGCTGACCCTGGGGGACCGGCTCACCGCCGATCTGGCCGGCGGGATTTACCTTGTTTTGGGCC
>DASPRM010000030.1 GCA_035624455.1 Terriglobales bacterium | reverse complement strand
TGCAAAGAGTACCTGCTGAGGATCAGAGACAAACGACGCGCGAGATATATCGAAACCTGACGGATTGGCTATTGACGAACACTGACACCGTGACCGAGGACCGGTATGTAAGCCTGGGAATGCGGCGGGCTCAGCAGGGCGTTCCGTTCAGCGAGCTGTTTTGGGCTGTGTGCGCCACCAGGGAGTACTTCTGGGAGTACACGGAGCGAGAAACCTTGCTCGACGAACCCGCTGATTTCTGGGGCGGTATCCGATTGCTGCACTCGCTGGACCGATTCTTCGACCGTGCTCTTTATTTTGTCATCGTAGGGTATCAGACGGCCGGTCAGAGTGAGCTTCGCAGTGCGGCTGCTGTTTCCACCAACACGCAGTAGGTCGGGCTAGGTGTGTTGACTTGAAAACTAAGCTGATGCTAATGCTTCGTTTCTCCATCTTCATGATCATGTGTTACGGCTGTGTCTTTGCTTTGGACGCTGGAACACAGACCGCTTCAACTGCGGTGGTCAGCAGTGTCGAGCAGAAGGATTCAGCTGCAGTAACTCCTGAAAAGGAGGAACACGGTCTGTCGCAGGAAGCTCTGGAGATTGCCCGACCCTTTGGCTTCCCCATCACCAATTCCATGATCGTCAGCTGGATTGTTGCAGTTGGCCTCATTCTTTTTGCTCAGCTTGCTACGCGGCACATGAAGCAGATACCGGAAGGGGCCCAAAATTTGTGGGAATGGCTGGTAGAGAGCCTGTACGGATTTCTCGAAGGCGTCATTGGCCGGCATTTGGTGGAGCGCACGTTTTGGTTCTTTGCGACCATTTTCATTTTCATTCTCTCCGCCAACTGGGTGGGCCTGATTCCCGGAGTCGGCACCATCGGTTGGGGCCATCAGGCATCGCACGGTTTCAAGGTCGACCAGCCGTTGTTCCGCGGTGCCAATGCGGACGTCAACCTGACACTTGCCATGGCCCTGGTCTTTTTCGCCTGCTGGTTTGTCTGGGCGCTTCGGGAAATCGGTCCCCTTGGATTCCTCAAGGAACTGTTTGCGCCCAAGGGCGACACTGCCGGGCTGTTGAAAGTGCTGATGGTGGTCGTGTTCTTCGCAGCCGGTTGTTTGGAGATTGTCTCCATCTTATTCCGGCCTGTTTCTTTGAGTTTCCGTCTCTACGGCAATATCTTCGCCGGTGAAAACATGTTGGAAGCCATGGCGAAGCTTGTTCCCGGTCTTGGCTGGTTGTTGCCGATTCCGTTTTATTTTCTGGAATTGCTCGTGGGCTTAGTTCAGGCCTTGGTGTTCACGTTGTTGACCGCTGTCTTCACGCTGCTGATTTGCCAGCACGAAGAAAAACCTGCGGTCGCACACAGTTGAGGGATGAATTTTCGGCGGCTCGAGCGGGAGCCGGCGAGAAAGAAAGGTAAAGGTATATGAGCGGGAGCCTTCACGTTGGCCTGGCAGCACTTGGCGCATCTATTGGCGTAGGTTTGATTGGCATGGCGGCTTCGGCCGCGGTGGGGCGCAATCCGGGCGCGTCCACCAAGATTCTGGTGCAGTCGATTCTAGCCATCGCCTTCGCTGAAGCGATCGTGTTCTATGCCCTGTTCCTGGTGAGATAGGGAAAAATGCCGGACGCAGAGCATGAGATGGTCGGCGTCCGGCCGATGCGAGTGTGCGATTATGAACGCTCTAGCTTTGCTGGTGGCAGCGGGCGATGACGGGCAGATCCAACAGATTGCCAGAACCTTCGGCGTGGACTGGCCTCATCTGATAGCCCAGATTGTCAGCTTCTGCATCGTCTGCGTTCTTCTTTACCGGTTCGCCTATCGACCTATCCTCCGCATGTTGGAGGAGCGGCGCCAACAGATCGCACAAGGTCTGGCCAATACCGAGAAGATAAAGGCTGAACTGGTGCGCACCGAGGCCCTGCGCCAGGAAGTGATGGACAAGGCTAATGCCCATGCCACCAAACTGATCGAGGAAGCCCGTGCCGCGGCCGCACGGGTGCAGGAGCAGGAAACCCAAAAGGCCATCGCCATAGCCGAACAGATCATGGTCAAGGCGCGAGAGGCTGCCGCACAGGACCAGGCCCGCATGCTCGTCGAACTCAAACGTGAGGTTGCCCGGCTGGTTGTGCAGACTACAGCCATGGTCGCCGGAAAGGTTTTGACTGCCGAAGATCAGCGGCGCTTAGCTGAGGACACAGCTAAGCAACTGGCGCGCAATGCGAAAGTAGGGATGTCATTAGGATGACAGGTGCCAAACAAATCCGCCGCGAAGCCAATCAGCTGTTCCGGTTGTGCCTGGTCAAGGGATCGCTTGACGAACGGCGCGTTCGCCAGGTGGTGCAACGCGTCCTTGCAGCCAAGCGCCGTGGCAGAATGGCCCTCCTCTCACATTTTCAGCGATTGGTAAGACTCGAGATCTCCCGGCATACCGCCGAAGTCGAAAGCGCCATCCCATTGCCCGCTGACCTGCGGGCCAACGTACTATCGAATCTAGAGCTTGCGTACGGACCGGGGATTGGCACCTCCTTTGCCCACAACCCGGGGTTAATCGGGGGCATGCGTATCCAGGTGGGCAGTGATGTCTATGACGGTAGTGTGCGAGCTGGGCTGGCCGCTTTGGAAAAAAGCTTTTGAAAAACGATCTGGGTCTGGGATCGCGATGCATTCTGGGAAGTCAATTGATCGAGGCGAATGAACTATGGCTGACCTATTACAGGAAATTGAAGCTCAGATCGCGGGAGCGAAGGCAACGGCGGCCAAGCAGAATGTGGGCGTCATCCGCGAGGTCGGCGACGGTGTTGCTAAA
>DASPRM010000029.1 GCA_035624455.1 Terriglobales bacterium | reverse complement strand
GCGTTGTCCGCGGGCTCGCCATTCACCCTCACATTGCCGAACGCCCGCATGCTGACCTGAGACTCCTGCGCGAACAAGCCGCAGCTTGCCCCCAGTAACACCAAGGCTGTCAGGAACAGTCGTATTGACTTCGGACCCATGTGCTTGATGACTACCGTTGATTTCCGTCCGTCTTCACTGCGCCGGTGACGTTCATCTCTGGAGTCTCACTCACCGGTACTCCCGCCTGCGCTGGAGCCTCCACCTTGCTGCGCGTCAGGTAGGGATAGATCGGAGTGATCTCAAACGGCTGTTTTTCGCGGGCCGACAGCGCCGCCAACGGCTTCCCTTTCATTAATTCCACTTTGTCGTTCCAGGGATCCACCTTAATTCGTCCCCCGATGGGCAGCGCTGTTACCTGGTCCGACTTGTTCATCTGCAGTTCCGGTGCAGACGCGGCCAATTCGCTCATGCGTACCACCTGGCCTTGCTCCGCCAGCCGGTTGCCGAGATGCGGGTGTATCAGGTTGGGCAAATTGGGAGAGCGGGCAGCTACCGTCTTTAGAAATAGCCCGACATTCTGCAGTTTGTCGGCGTACGGCGACTTCTTCAGCAATTCGATCGACTTTTTATCTGCAGCGGCTTCTTCAGCCTCAGTGTGGCTGACGGCGATGCGCCGAAATACATCCTCATCAGGAAATAGCGTGCGATCGTAGAAGGCATACTGCGTGTCCACCTGGTGGCCGAGTACGATATGCGCCAGCTCATGCGCCAGCATCGCTGCCAGCGTGGCTTCGTCCGGAAGCACATCCAGCATCCCGCGGCTCACGATAATCGTGTTCCCCACGGTAAAGGACTC
Source organism: Terriglobales bacterium (assembly GCA_035624455.1). Classification (NCBI taxonomy): domain Bacteria; kingdom Pseudomonadati; phylum Acidobacteriota; class Terriglobia; order Terriglobales; species Terriglobales bacterium. Next base: position 37,524 of record DASPRM010000029.1, on the reverse strand, counting down.
CAGAGGCGCAGTCAGCAAGACGCGACAGCGAACGTCGTTTGGCAAGTCCAGATTGTTGGTGATGATCAGATTGTTGATGACCGTCTTCAGTACCTTGTCGACTTCCCCTTCCGGCGCCAGCAGACCAGCTCGCTGAATCTTTTCCAGCACGCTGTCTTCTGCCTGGCTTTGCCAGACGTGCTCAGCTTTCAGCGGCGACATGTCCATCGACGCCTGGCTCTCATCCTTCACCGCCTGCGTGGCGTTATCGACCGAGATATGCGTCAGCTCGTCGGGCGCGCGCAGTCCGCGGGTTACGTTGTAACCCCAGAAGCGGGTCTGCCCTTTGAAGCGCATTCCCTTGCCCATGCCGAATTTCAGATTGGATTCTTCCGTGTACACCAGCGCGGGCAGCCACATTCCCGGAGCTACCTCGACACGCCAGCTATCGAAGTGAATATATTTGCTGGTCATCGTGCTGGGTGTGCGTACGCCGTTGAAGCGCACCACGCTGTAGCCCTGATCCTCAACCCACATGCGCCCCAGAAAATGCACCCCCTTTGCGCCCTTCTTGGGAACTACGTTGAACACCAGGCAGCGCACTTCGCCCAGAAACTCGCGGCGCACATACTCAAACTCGTAGTTCTCGGGAGTGAAGCCACCGTCATCCACCAGAGCGGTGTATAGAAAACCGCGCCGGTCCAGCTTCGTTCCAAAGAGACTGAATAACCCCGACATGCTGGAGAGCGCGTTCTTCATCTTCCCCTTCGGCTGCTGCTCGTCGTAAGACGCCTCTTCCACTTTGTCTTTCAGGTTCAGCTTGCCCAGGAAATAGCGGTCATCTTTGGGGACATAACCCAGCTCTGCGTCAGGCTCGAGGATCTGGATGTAAGTCTCCACCAGCGGGCTGAACTGGCGCAGATTGGTGGCCAGCTCGTTCTCCCGCTGTGTAATGCGCAGGATGATCTGATCCCCAGCGCTGGTGAGGGTCACAGGTCTGTCCTGTGCCGCCAGCGCTACGGCAAAAAACAACAACACTACTGAATATCTGACTCGCATTGCCTGACTAGCCTTTCCTTCCCGGGGGAGCCTACCACGTGCCGGCTGGGCAAGTGGGGTGATCTCTTGGAACCCGCAGAGCGTTTGCACGCCTGCAGAAACGGTGTCAACAAAACTCAGTACGCCATCTGAAACACAACGTGCACCATCGCCACGGTGTCCACCGACTGGCCATCACGCTGCGCCGGCTTGAAACGGATCTTCTCCGCCGCCCGCGTCGCGGACTCGTCCAGGCCATATCCCAGGCCCTTGACCACCCGCAACACCCTCACCTGTCCACCAGTGGAGAAAGATGCCTCCAGAACTACTTCGCCTTCGATCCGCGCCTTGCGCGCCTGGTCCGTGTATTCCGGATTCAGTTTCGACAGAATCTCAACCGGGGTGGTCTTCGATTCCGCCTGAACCGCACGCTTCGGCCCCGCCTCGGCCGCATGCACGTCCCCGAAACCAGCTTGACCAAGAGACGCGCGCTCCACTTTCCCACTGCGCCCAGATTGGATCGCCGTCCCATTTCCGAAACCCGCGCTGGCCACTACGCCCGGCACCCCATTTGCTCCGCCTGTACCGTTCCCGTGACCCGGACCTGCAGGCAGATCGAACGAACCCGCTCGCGCAATATTTGGATAGCCCGGCCGCGTCGGATCTTGTTTCACACCGTTGGGATCACCAAATCCCCCAGTCTGCACTTTTGCCGCCGGGAGATTCACTGTGGGCGTCGCCGAGCTGCCGGTATTAAAAACGTTGGTCTTCACCTGCGGCGCCAGTTTCGGCACCACCGTGTTGTTTGCCAGGTTCAGATTCTGTTTCGGAATCTTCACTTCAGGCGCAATCACTCTCTCAGCCTTCGGGAACACCGGCCGGGGCGCGATTAATCGTGGTGTCGGAAGCTTTACCGCCGTTTCCACCGGAGCCTCGATCTTGGGTTTGATCGGCACCAGTTTAGGCGGTTTGACTGGGGGTGGAGGAGCCAGAACCGGCGGCGGCACCAGCGTAGTTACCGTGTACTTTCGGAACTGAAAATCGATCTTGTAAGGGACGATCAGAGGGATCATAAGCAGCGCCCCTAATCCCAAGATCTGAAGGGCAAAACTTGCCCCAACCGTATACCAGGGCTTACGACGGTTCTCCTGATAACTGAATAACATCCCCAGTCCCTCGACTCGGCCGAGTTTAGGGCCAAGGTAACCACTTGCGTAGATTACGAAAGGCATGAGTCCGGCTGCACCGCTTCGGACCCAACCCCACCTTGGCTCCGACAGTACTCCCTCAACCCACAATCCAGGCAGTCATACACCCGCCTGGACAATCAGTCGGTGGATCTCTTGAATCTTTATCTGGCCAGATGCTCGAGTGCTGTAAACCCCGATCCCGGTAAAACTCTCGCCCCTTCACTTAGAAAGAATGGCTCCAGAACAGGGCTTTTGTGAGGACGAAGTCTCCGCGGCTGCTGTCCCGCGTTTTAGTGCTGTAAGTCTATGCCAGATTTCCTTCCTGCAAGCAGGAATTTCGCTGTCAATTTCATTTTCACTGGACGAAAAACTTAGCCCTCAATCTCCTCATCATAGGAACGTTCGGATAGCCGAAGCTTGCGCTTCCCCTATCTACTTGTTCCTCACTGATATACTGGCCGACCGTCAATGCGCCCTCGCCCCACCTTCGAGTTCCACGTCGCCCGGGAAGCGCGCGACCGCTATGGCCTCGATGATCGCTTCTTCTCTCTCTCCGGCAACGTAGTCTTCGCCAACCTGGCGGCTAGCCGCGAATTCGCCCATCGCATGAACCTCGTGCGAGATGCTGAGCATCATCCCCAGCTCACCGTTAACCCCGGTGCCCTCAATGCCATGGGTCTGATTGACGAAGCCCTCCATGTCTTGGTCGCACAATATCGCGAGCTTCGCGATCCCAAGGTTATGACCGATGCCTTGGCCTGGTTTGAAGCCCGCCTCGGCCGCGAATCTTTGGACCGCACTCTGCTCAGCTTTTCCGACCGCTTCCCTACTGTTGCCGTCTATCGCGGTCAGCTCTCAGCGCAAGCGTGGCTAGCCCGGTCCACCGCGGGCACCCCTCATCGCGCCATCGCTCTCGAAGAACTGCTGATGCTGTGGCTGGCCAACAGCAATCGCGCCTTCCGTTCCTTTCGCGAGCTGTTCGACGACGACAAGCTTGCCGAAACCACCGCTTATCGTTCGCTCACTGCCGCGCTGCGCGATTATTTCGAGACCCGTCCGCGCTTCGGTCCAGACAACCAGAACCTCGTGGACATGTTGCGCGCCCCTGCTCTCGCCTCTCCCGACGATCTCGCCGGGCAGCTGGCTTTCATTCAGGAGAAATGGAAAGACCTGCTCGGCGACTTCATCCGCCGCATGCTCACCGCAATTGACATCCTTAAAGAAGAGGAAGTCGCCATTTGGTTGCGCTTCCATCCTCCCATTCGCCCCATCGGCGGCCCGCCGGCGCTAGGCGACTCCAGCGCCGCCGCTATCCTCACCTTCACTGGCCGCGATTACGAGTACGAGCGCTTTAGCGCCGATACCGACTGGATGCCGCGCACCGTTCTCATCGCCAAGAGTGTCTACGTCTGGCTGGATCAGCTCTCCAAAACTTACCAGCGCCACATTCACAAGCTGGATCACATCCCCGACGAGGAGCTCGAAATCCTTGCCCGCCGTGGCTTCAACGCTCTTTGGCTCATCGGCGTCTGGGAGCGCAGCCGCGCTTCGCAGCGGATCAAGCAGATGTGCGGCAATCCTGAAGCCGTAGCCTCCGCTTATTCCCTGCTCGACTACACCATCGCCGAAGACCTGGGCGGCGAAGTTGCCTACACCAATCTGCGCGAGCGGGCTCGTTCACGTGGCATCCGCCTCGCCAGCGACATGGTTCCTAATCACATGGGTATCGATTCGCGCTGGGTGATTCAACATCCCGATTGGTTCCTTTCTCTGCCCTACAGTCCCTACCCCGCCTATAGCTTCAACGGCCCTGATGTTTCCAACGACGGCCGCGTCGAAATCAAGATCGAGGATCATTATTTCAACCGCACTGATGCTGCCGTGGTTTTCCGCCGCGTTGACCGCTGGACCGGCGACACTCGCTACATCTATCACGGCAACGATGGCACCAGCTTTCCCTGGAACGACACCGCGCAGCTCAACTACCTGAAGCCCGAGGTCCGCGAGGGCGTCATCCAGACCATCCTTCACGTCGCCCGCCTCTTCCCTATCATCCGCTTCGACGCTGCCATGACACTCGCCAAGCGCCACTACCAGCGCCTGTGGTTTCCCGAACCTGGCACCGGCGGCGCCATCCCTTCACGCGCCGAAAATGGGATGACAAAAGCCGAATTCGATGCCGCCATGCCTCATGAATTCTGGCGCGAGGTGGTCGATCGCGTGGCCGCAGAAGTTCCCGATACCCTGCTGCTCGCAGAAGCCTTTTGGCTCATGGAAGGCTATTTCGTGCGCACCCTCGGTATGCATCGCGTCTACAACAGCGCCTTCATGAACATGTTGCGCGACGAAGAAAATGCCAACTACCGCAGCGTGGTAAAGAACACCCTGGAGTTCGATCCCGACGTCCTCAAGCGCTACGTCAATTTCATGAACAATCCCGATGAGCGCACCGCGGTCGATCAGTTCGGCAAGGGCGACAAGTACTTCGGTGTCTGCGCCATGATGTCGACCCTGCCCGGCACTCCCATGTTTGGTCATGGGCAGGTCGAAGGCTTCACCGAAAAGTACGGGATGGAATATCGCCGCGCCTATCACGAGGAAGCTGCCGATCAATGGCTCATCGCACGCCATGAACGCGAGATTTCACCCCTGCTTCACCGCCGGTCGCTTTTCGCCGAGGCCCACGAATTTCTGCTCTACGATTTCTATACCGATCAGGGCTTCGTCAACGAAGACGTCTTCGCCTACTCCAACCGCCGTGGCCGCGAGCGCGCCTTGGTCGTCTACCACAACCGTTATGCCTCGACCAGCGGCTGGATCCGAATCTCCTGCGCCTACGCCGAAAAAACCGGCGATGGCGGAAAGCGTCTCCGCCAGCGCACACTCGGAGACGCTCTCGGCTTATCCCACGATCCCCGCATGTTCATTGCTTGCCGCGACGCCATCACCGGCCTGGAGTATCTGCATCGCGCTCCCCGTGTCGCCGATCAGGGCTTGCATGTCGAATTAGCGGCGTACAAGTACCACGTCTTTCTCGACTGGCGCGATATCGTGGACGACGGCAAGCGCCCCTGGGGCGCGCTCTGCGACTCGCTTGCCGGCAAGGGCGTCTCATCGCTGGAAGATGCTCTTCGCACCCTGGAATTGAAGCCGGTCCACGATGCCATACGCGAATTGCTCGATCCAGGAATAGCGCGGGCGATTGGCAAATACTGGGCGGAGGAGAAATCAGCAGATCGCGATCAACACCTCGCCAAGGCCGCCGGCAATCTGCGCGACCGAGTTCGTACTCTGCTTACCGAAGTTCGCCACTTTGCTTCCAGCGGCAGTGGCGCAGCCGCCGGCCTCGACACCACCGCCGATTGGCGCGGCGATATCGATGCTGCTGTCCGTTCCTTCCAGACACACTGGGAAGCCGCCCTGCGCCTTCCCGGTCTCGAACAATTCTTTTCTTCTCCCTGGCCCCCCGATGCGCGCGCCGTCCTTCCCACGATTGATCGGGTGCCCCAGGTTCGCGGCGTGCCTTCCGGCACTAACTTGGGTGAACAAGAATCCGCCGCGGCTGCCCCAGGTCTCGCGCTTTTCGAGACCAGGGAATCCGCGATCTGGGCTACCGTCATCGCCTGGTGCGCAATGGATGCTTTAGGCAAACTGCGCGCGCCCATTGACTCCGACCGTGCCGCCGCCGAGCTTTTCGACGCGCTTCGCCTCCGCGAACCCATGGCCGAAAGCTTCGGCGCGTTGGGTATGGAAGGCGAGGAGCGCTGGCGTGCCGCCGCACGCGTACGCGCGGCTTTCGCTCACGCGCAATGGTCTCCGGGCGTGAAGATCACCGCCGGCCGTCCTGCAGCTCCCTACAGCTGGCTCCACGACCCCGATGTTGCCTGGCTCATCGGCGTTCACGGCTACCAAGGCATCAGCTATTTCAATAGAGAATCGTTTGAGCGACTCCTCTGGTGGATGGCCCTTCGCGCTCTTCTGGAAATCGCAACCTCGCCCACGCCAGACCCCGAGAAAGTCCGCGAACTCGAGCAGGCGCTCCAGGCCAGAATGCGTGCCGCCGAGCTCGCCGGCTACAAGGTCAGCGGCCTCTTCGCCCAGGGCGTGCACGCCAGCTCAGCCGACGACATGTAGGGATTCTCGACCATGCGGGTGCCCCACCCTCTAGCCCTTCTGTTGGGCGTAAGGGTGGGTTGAGACGGCTAACCAGCGGCCGACGACGGAGCCGCAACCATCCATGGTCCCGGCTTTGCCCCCATGATCAATAGCCACAACATGATCGCCAGCTCTCCGAACATGAAGGGGAACACGATGTTCCACACCCTGGCCTCGTATCGCAAGAACAGCAAGCCCGTAAAGCTCAGGGCCAGGTAGGCGAAGCAGTTGACCGTCAGCCAGATGCCAAGTATGCGGGGAAGAAAGCGCGACCGATACACCAGCAGGCCGAAGGGAAGCAGCCACAAGCCCCAGAAGATCTGGTTAGCCAGCACGCCCTGGCCATGTAGACGGAGAAAGAGCACGACGAGCGCGTCGCGCTGAGGTTTGTCGAAAACCGACAAGAAATCGCTGCCACGCGCGAACAGCAGAGCGGCAGCGTCGTTCAGCGTGTTGAAGAAGTAGATAGGAGTGGACATCAGGCTTCCCAGGATCACCATCACCACCGCCAGGCCCTCGTTCACGCCTTTTAGCAACCGGTAAAGGGCCAGCATGAGAAAGAGCGCCATCACCCCCGTGAACAGGTCGGCCACGATACCCCAGCGAAACAGCATCTCGTGCGCAGCGATGTTGCTGGCCGTTGCACTCGGGTTCCCAGTCACGAACAGACGGTTGGGGATGTAGATGAGGCGCAAGGGAGCGCCTAACAGCGTTAGATAGAGCAGGCCTGCGATTCGGGCGTTCTTGCTGAGCGAGGTCATGTGTCCTCCTCTTGAGAGTCAGACGGGGGCTGGAACGCGAATCTTACAGGTTTTACTCTGTTGACCCACTTCCCTCTCGCCCCTACCATTGCATCCATCTCCCCGCCCCATGATCGGCCAGACCATTTCGCACTACCGCATCCTCGAGAAGCTGGGCGGTGGCGGAATGGGTGTGGTCTATAAAGCCGAAGACATCTCCCTCGGCCGCTTCGTCGCTCTCAAATTCCTTCCCGACGACGTCGCCGAAGATCCACAGGCTCTCGAACGCTTCCGCCGCGAAGCTCGCGCCGCCTCCGCCCTGAATCACCCCAACATCTGCACTATCTACGAAATCGGGGAACACGAGGGAAAGCGCTTCATCGCCATGGAATACCTCCAGGGAATGACGCTGAAGCATATGATTACCGGCCGGCCTCTCGAGACCGATACCCTCCTCTCGATTGCCATCGAGATTGCCGACGCATTAGATGCCGCTCACGCCGAAGGCATCATCCACCGCGATATCAAGCCGGCAAACGTCTTTGTGACCAGGCGCGGACACGCCAAGATTCTCGACTTCGGCCTTGCCAAGCTTACCCCCACCAGCGCTCGGGTCGCCGAAGCCGCCGCAGTCATGGCAGAGGCCACCGCTGGCGCCAGCCAGGCGCACTTGACCAGCCCCGGAACTGCGCTGGGCACGGTCGCCTACATGTCGCCCGAGCAGGTACGGGGCAAAGAACTCGACAGCCGCAGCGACCTGTTCTCCTTCGGCGTCCTGCTCTACGAAATGTCGACCGGCGTCCTTCCCTTCCGCGGCGATACCTCAGGCGTGATCTTCGATGGCATTCTCAACCGCGCTCCGGTTGCCCCCATACGCCTGAATCCCGACCTGCCGCCCAGGCTGGAAGACGTCATCAACAAGGCGTTGGAGAAAGACCCGGCGCTGCGCTATCAGCACGCCTCCGAAATGCGCGCCGATCTGCAGCGCATCAAGCGCGACACGGACACGGGCAGAATAGCCGCAGTCACCACAGAGCAGTTGTCGGACACGCGTCCCACCGCGTCCTGGCCCGGCACTCCCGCAGTCCACCTTCCTTCGACCTCACGAAGATGGTGGCTGGTAGGCGTCGTCATCCTCCTGTTAGTGGTCGCTGCCGCAGGCATCTGGCTCCTGCACCGGACTTCCTCCTCTGGCAGGATCGACTCCATAGCTGTGCTCCCTTTCGTGAACGCTACGTCGGACGTCAACAACGACTTTCTCACCGACGGATTGACCGAAGACCTCATCAACACGATTTCGGAAATGCCGGATGTGCGAGTCATCGCCCGCAGTACTGTCTTCCGCTTCAAAGGAAAGGACCAGGATCCAGCCAAAATCGCCCAGGAGCTGAAGGTGGACGCGGTACTCACCGGGCGAGTCGCCCAGCGCGGCTCTGAGCTGCTCATCCAAACCGACCTGGTAAACGCCAAGGACGGGACTCAACTCTGGGGATCACGTTATTCGCGCAGTATTGCCGACATCAGTTCCTTGCGCGGCCAAATCGTCGGTGACCTTATGAAACGTCTCAAGGGAGGCGTGATCGAGGCCCAGCAGCAGAAGATGGTCAAGCCCGCAACTACCAATTCTGAGGCCTACCAGTTGTATCTCAAAGGCCGCTATTACTGGAGTTTGCGCGGCGATAACATTCCCAAAAGCATTGAATACTTCCAACAGGCCGTGACAGCCGATCCGAACTTCGCACTCGCATACGCAGGTCTGGCCGATGCCTACGCAGTCGCTCCAGGATACGGCTCGGTTACCCCTCGCCAGGCCATGCGCGACGGCGAAATGGCGGCCCGCAAAGCCATTGCCCTGGACCCTTCCGCGTCGGAAGCGCACGCCGCCATGGCTAACGTCGTCTCGAATATCAGGCCCGCCGAGGGAGCTCCCGAATATCTCCGCGCTCTGCAGCTGAATCCCAACAACGCTACCGCCCGCTATCTTTACGGATTCACTTGCCTGCTTCCGTTGAAACGCTTTGATGAAGCCTTGCACGAAATCCGCTCTGCCCTTGCCCTGGATCCCTTGTCTCCCATCATGAACGTGAACTATGCCGCGACTCTGTTGGCCGCCCACCGCTATCCGGAATCACTCGCCCAGTTCCAAAGGGCGTCGGAGATTGCGCCCTCTTTCGGGCCCGTCCACCTCAAAGGCACCCTCTTGTACGCCGCGATGGACAAAATCGATGACGGCATCCGGGAATGGAAGCTATTCGACCCAGGAGCAGTCAATCACGGAACTAGTCGAAAAGCTCTCGGAGAGATGATAGCCGCTTCTCTGATCGCTCGCCGCCAGGCGTCCGGCTATTGGCCAGCCTCCTACATTGCGGGCGGTTACGCGATAGCTGGAGATCGCGAAAAAACTTTCGAATGGCTCAATCTGGCTGTCGCAGAGCAGGATTTTCAGCTTGGCGAATTCATCCGCTACCCGGTGTTCGACGACATCCGCTCTGACCCCCGATACATCGCCATGATGCGGCGTCTTGGCCTGCCCGAGTGACCTGCAGGCCAACAGCGATCTGCTGTGGACGGCATTTCCTGGCTACCCACTATTTTGTCAAGACCCTTCCCGTTCTTCTTCTCCCCCAACCCAATCATTCGGCAGCAGATAAATCGGTATTCAGAGTGTCCCAATTGCCCCTGCTGATTCGCTACACTGGAAGTAGATCGCTGAAGGTCAGGGTGATCCCTGGAAAAACAAACATCCTCTAAGGCCATCTAAGTCGTTGGGAAAATTAGATTTTCAATAACTTAGTAACTAAACAGCACGTTTTCAATATCTTACAGATAATTTCGCTGTAATCGTTTGAAAATAAAGTAAATCGTCCCACCAGGGTACGACTTTTGGTGACTCCGCCGTCCCCTCGGTTTAGTTCCGAATCCTAACCAGAAATGTTTGCCCTGTGGAAACTCTCATCACTTTTGGGGTTGACGCCTATTGCCTGGGCCCTTATCATAGCCAGTTTGGGTTGGGGTCCCGGACGATTCAGGTAACCTGCAGAAGCAAAATCAGTTAAGGCCACTTCGTGAATCCAAAAACCGGCCCGGTGAATCAAACCATTTAGTTCTGGTTCCCATCAACTTTTTATCTACCAACAGCGAGGCAGGACGAACTTATCATGGCAAAGCGACGCGGAAATCCTAACTGGGGCAAGCCCGAGCCGATTGGCCCCATTGTCCCCACCGTAACTGAGTTCGAGCAGATCGTGCGTGAATTCAAGCTCACCCCCGATCAGTACATCCGTTCCACCCGTTTGCGGGAGTGGGCACGCAAGAATCGTAATTCCAAGTACATCCCTGAGCCTCTCCTGGAAGCTTGGGGATTCGAAATCGAATCCGCCCTCTAACGCGGACGCGAAATCAGCTTAGTTTCATTGAAAGGACCGCCAGGTTCGTGGCGGTCCTTTCTTTCTTTGCCCGCGTGTGAAAAACGTTGCAATGTTGCTCGACGTTGCCAAGAATTGATCTCTGGTAGGTCGCGACATGCACCTCTCTGGAGAACAACTCGCTGCTCTGATCGCTGCCACCAGCTTCGCTGCCGGACTGAACGTCTATGCCACGGTTGCCGCCCTGGGATTACTCTCCCGGGCTGGCTGGATCGCACTGCCCTCTTCCTTGAGTGTGTTGGATAGCTGGTGGATCATCGGCATAGCCGGTGTGATGTTCCTGATCGAGTTCGTCGCCGACAAGATCCCGGCTTTCGATCTGATCTGGAATGCGCTGCAGACTTTTGTGCGGGTTCCGGTGGCGGCTCTGATTGCGTTTGCGGCCACGCATCATCTCTCCCCTCAGCTGCAATTGGTCAGCGTGGCGGGTGCCAGCCTGATCGCCCTGGCTGCGCACGGTGGCAAGACGGCCGTTCGTGCTGCCGTAACCCCCTCGCCCGAGCCCCTTTCCAACATTGGCCTGAGTGCGGGAGAAGATGTTCTTGCGATCTTCCTGACCTGGTTTGCCGGCGTGCATCCCTATTGGGCGATCGCGATGGTGGTGGCTCTGTTGGTCGTCATCGCATTTGCCATCCATTTTGTGATCCGCGCTTTACGCGCCCTCTTCCGCGGCGCCGAGCGCTCACTGCGATCTGATCCGGCCCCTCATTCATCCTGATTCCCTTTTGTAACGAACGGCTCGGTTCCTAGGTGTCCCCTTTGGCCCATCAGCTAGAATTGGATTGACCATGCCGCCAGCTCCTTTCACCGACGTTGAGACCGCACTGGACGACATTCGCGCCGGCCGCATGATCGTTCTCGTGGACGATGAAGACCGGGAGAACGAAGGCGACCTGATGCTGGCCGCGGAGAAGGTCACTCCCGAAGCCATCAACTTCATGGCTAAGCATGGTCGCGGGCTGATTTGTCTGGCTATGACGGATGAACGGCTCGATCATCTGCGGATCGGCCCGATGACCAGCGAGAACACTTCGCAGTTTGGAACTGCTTTCTGCGAAGCCATTGACGCTCGCGAAGGTGTGACCACGGGAATTTCGGCTTATGATCGGGCTCAAACGATTCGAGTCGCGATCAATCCCGCCACCCGGCCCTCCGATCTTGCTCGCCCCGGACACGTATTTCCCCTGCGCGCCCGCCGTGGGGGCGTGCTGGTGCGCGCCGGTCAAACCGAGGGCTCGGTGGACTTGGCTCGCCTTGCTGGCCTGGTACCCGCAGCCGTGATCTGCGAAATCATGAATGATGACGGCACCATGGCCCGCGTCCCGCAACTAATGGTCTTCTGCCGCCAACACGATCTTAAGATGCTGACCGTGGCCGAACTGATCCGCTACCGCATGGCGCATGAACGCTACGTTCGTCGTGTGGGCGAGGCGATGCTTCCCACCCAATATGGCGAATTCCGCATGATCGCCTACCAGAGCGAAGTCGATGGGGGCGAGTCACACATTGCATTGGTTAAGGGAGACATCCAGAGCGCGGAACAGCCTGTTCTTGTGCGCATGCATTCGCATTGCCTGGTGGGAGACGTGTTCGGCGCCACCTGGTGCGAATGCCACAATACCATCGATCAATGCCTGCGCTTGATTTCCGAAACCGGCCGCGGCGCCCTCATCTACCTCCACCAGACCTCGCCTGGTTTTAGCGTGGAGCAACTCGGGGAGCGAACAGTCTTAGCCTTTCACCGCGAGGTGCGACTACCCACCATCCCTGCCCACGAACGCAAGATTCAGCGTGAAATCGGCATCGGAGCGCAGATTCTCTCCGACCTGAATTTACGCCGCATCCGCCTGCTCACCAATCATCCCCGCCGCGTGGCAGGCCTTGAAGGTTTCAACATTGAGATTGTCGAACAGGTGCCGATTCCGGCGGGCGTGAAAGCGAAGTAGGATTGGTCTGGAACTCGCCCCGATTTGTAACGTCTGGCTCTCTGCGAAGGACTTTCAGAACTCTGGTTCCGCTTTCCTTTGTGATCTTCTCGTCTCCTCTAAGGTTGATCTAACAAGGTTTTCTGGCCACGATATCGCTCTCACGTAAAAAGAACTGCGCCGAGCACCGATTAGAACCACAGATCACCGACAGCAGTCCCGCAATCTGCTTGCGTGTTATCAACCCCAGGGTCCCGCACTCTGGGCAGGAAAGCACCGCCCAATAAGGATCGCTGCTGTCGCCGATGTCGCCCGCATTCTCCAGCACGAAGAGCGTGCCGGGGCTCATCTGCTCGGGTATCCACTCGTTCAGGATGGTGACTTCGCCGACCATCTACACCTCCGCTCCCGCGCTTATGATCGTCACGATGCCTTTCTTCTGGTCCCCGCAGTTCGACCCGCTTTGCCCGCTGAAGCAGCAAGAACGACCGGCATGGGACCGCGCCGGCGTCGAGCTGACACCGATCTGGATTCTCGTTCCACAACCTGGCCAGCCTTCTTCGCCCGCACGCTGGCCTGTATTTGGCGGACGCGATCGCTCAGGCAAACCGCCAGCATGGGCTGGCGTGAATTCTTCAAGATGTCGACGATCTCGTCCGCAGAACTCTGCAGGTAGATGCGCTGCCCGTCGGTCAGCAGGTGGTATTCCCCATGCTCGGAAACGGTGTCTACCAGACGTTTGCGAAATTCTCGTTGCAGGAGCCGCATCACTCTGCGAATGCGTTGCAGGGAGAATCCGCGGTCGCGCAGATCGCAGATCACCGATATCTCAGCCAGATCATCCAGCGAATAGAAACGCTTGTGCCCCTGACGCATAGGACGGACTACACCACGCTCGTCCCAATATTGCAGCTGGCGGGCAGTAATTCCCGTCAGCCGCATCACTTCCGCCGATGTATAGAAAGCTTCCACGCTCACCCCGGGAAACTACCGCCGATACATAATTAAAGAAAAATGTTTTAAACATTCTAGGCAGGGGATGTTCGGTGTCAATGAGATTCTTGGCGGAGTCGAACCTTGGCGGGTAACGGGGCTGTCAGCAATCAGACGCTGTCATCTAAGTTTCGTTGCGTTCGGCGAGCGGAATCACACGAATCAAAATCCCCTCCGCCCACGAAGTGCACGATCTCCAGTTTGTCCCCCTCGTTCACCTGAATCTCGCTCCAGCGCTGTCGAGGGACCACCTCGCGGTTCAGCTCGATGGCCAAGCGATCGCTCTTCAGTCCGAGGTTCTCCACCAACTCAGAGAGCTTGAGATTCTCCGGAAAATTCTTCTCTTCCCCATTGATCTGGATACGCATCGTGAGCACAGGCCAATACCGCGGAAGTTATCTCCCAACTGCCCTGATGGTAGCAGGCTCGCCCGCCTGGTGCGGCAGCGATGGTTTGGCTGACTGCTGACTGCTGACCGCTGATTGCTGATTACTGACGGCTGACTACTGATTTCTACTTACTCGACGACTCGACCAGCTCCTTCACTCTTCCCCCTCGGATGGTATCTACCACCAGCTTGTGCTGGCCCTTGAGCATCTCCTGCATCTCGCTCTCGGAAAAGTCTGGTCGCTCCACCTGGTCAGCGTAAGATTGCGTTCGCTTGGCGATGCATTGGCCCCGGACGAAAACCTGGGTTTCCAGGACATGTGCGCCGCCCCGCGCTTCACTCTGCACGTGATAAAGCGTCTCGCCGTGCCTGACATCGGTGTTGAAGCCGAAGATCATGAAAGCCTGATATTACAGCCCGGTAAAAATCGCGGCACCCTCGCAAACGCTCGGAAACATTGGATCACCATGTAGTCTGCCGCCCCTGCCGCTCGCTTGACACTTAGGCGAAGCACTAAATATAGTCGAGTGTTTAGGTTGCGCGTTGGGCGCGCATTATATATAGCAGCCTTTATGCCGCACAACTACTTCGCCCGCTACATCCCGTTACTCTTGCAGGCTCTGGTAGCCGCCGCATTGGCGACTGCCTTCATCGTAATGTCCACGCTGATCGGCAAGCACAAGTGGGTGCGAGAGAAATTCGAGCCTTATGAGTGCGGCATTACTCCCACCGGCGGCACCAAGGAACGCTTCACGGTCAAGTTTTACCTTGTCGCGATGCTGTTCATCTTGTTCGACGTCGAAGCCATCTTCCTTTATCCCTGGGCGGTGCTCCTGCGGGAGTTGAAGATGTTCGGCTTCTGGGAGATGTTCATCTACATCCTCATCGTAATGTCCGGTCTTTTCTATGTCTGGAAAAAAGGCGTGCTCGATTGGAATCCGCAGCGCGTTGTACCTACTACGGGCATTCCGGCCTCACCCGATTTCATGCCGGCCCATTTCGAGGCAGCCGTGCGCAAGCTAGCCCCCAACGAACCGTCCGAAGCCCAAGAGGTCACGGGAGGCGGTAGGAGCCGCTCTTGATATGCCTCTGACACCGGCGATTACCGATCTGGACAAATTGAAGGAGAAGCAGGACCTTGCTGCTCTTCTGGAATGGAATCCTTCGGCGGTAGACAGCGCACGCTGGGATCGCAATGAACTCACCATCTGGATCCATCGCGCGCACATCCGGGAGGCCTGCGGGTTTCTTCGTGATCATGCCGTGCTGCGTTTTGACGCGCTCTCCGACCTCACTTGCGTCGACTGGTATCCCTCAGAACCGCGCTTCGAAGTTGTGTACCACCTGTTCTCAAACCCGCGCAAATCGCGCTTGCGCCTCAAGGTAAGGTTGAGCGGCGACGATGCTGGCGTCCCCTCCGTCGTTCCGGTCTGGCCGTCAGCAAATTTCTTCGAGCGTGAAGTGTTCGACTTGTTTGGGATACGTTTCGAAGGCCATCCTTACCTGCGGCGGCTCCTGATGCCGGAGGACTGGCAAGGGCATCCAATGCGTAAGGACTATCCTGTTGAGGGTTATCGCTAGGCATGGCCCATCTGACGCAAACCCCCGTCCTGGAACCCGGCGCCGATCGCACCATGATCCTCAACATGGGGCCGCAGCACCCTTCCACCCACGGCGTGCTACGGCTGGTGCTGGAGATCGATGGTGAGAGCGTTGTCCGGATCATGCCGGACATCGGCTACCTGCATACCGGGATCGAGAAGACCTGCGAGGCCAAGTTCTATCAGCAGGTGGTGGTGCTGACCGACCGCATCGACTACCTCTGCCCGATGACCAACAATCTCTGCTACGTGCTGGCGGTCGAGAAGTTGCTCGGCCTCGATATCCCGCCGCGCGCGCAGTGGCTGCGCGTGATGTTGAATGAACTGACGCGCATCAACTCCCACCTGGTCTGGCTCGGCTCGCACGCGCTCGACATCGGCGCCATGTCGGTCTTCCTCTATTGTTTTCGCGAGCGCGAAGACATCCTTCGTATGTTCGAAATGGTGTCTGGCCAGCGCATGATGACCTCCTACTTTCGCGTCGGCGGGTTGTCCCTGGACATCCCGCTCGGCTTTCTCGAAAAGGTCAAGGCATTTGCCGATATCTTCCCCGGCCGTGTCGATGAATATGAAGGCTTGCTGACGGGCAATCCTATCTGGCTGGAGCGCACCAAGGGAGTAGCGTACCTGTCAGCTGAAGATGGAATTGCGCTGGGCGCAACTGGACCCACCTTGCGCGCCAGCGGCGTCGACACCGACCTGCGCCGCGACCAGCCATATTCCAGCTACGAAAAATTTCAGTTTAAGGTCCCCTTGTCCAAAGACGGCGACGTTTTTGCCCGTTATCTGGTGCGTGTGCAGGAAATGCGCGAGTCCATTGCTATCGTCAAGCAGACTCTGGAAGGACTGCCGGAGGGGCCGATCAAGGCCGACGCTCCAAAAGTAGTTCTCCCCGAACGCGAGAAGATGAAGACCCAGATGGAGTCGCTCATCTATCACTTCAAAATTGTCACTGAGGGATTTGCGGTTCCGGCTGGCGAAGTCTATCAGTGTGTTGAATCGCCACGCGGCGAGATGGGGTACTACGTTGTCAGCGATGGCACGGCTAAGCCGTATCGTGTGCACATGCGCTCGGCGTGCCTGGCCAACCTTCAAGCCCTGCCCAGGATGTGCGAAGGCAGGCTGATTGCCGATGTAGTGGCAGCCATCGGCAGTATCGACATTGTGCTGGGAGAGATTGACCGCTAAAGAAATGAAATTTTCCGACGAACTCGAAACTCGCTTTGCCGAAATGGCAAAGCATTACCCGACGAAGCGTTCTCCTCTCGTCCCGCTGCTCTTGTACGCGCAAGACGAAGTCGGATATCTATCGGACGAAGTTATCTCCGAGTTCGCCCGCCGCCTGGAGCTCACCGAACTCGAAGTGCGCAACGTCATCAGCTATTACTCCATGCTGACCACCAAGCCGCGCGGCAAATACAACGTGCAGGTCTGCACCAACATCAGTTGCCTGCTGTGCGGCGGCGAAGAAATTCTTGATCACTGCAAGAAGAAGCTGGGTATTGGGCACAAGATGAGCACGCCCGACGGCCTGTTTTTCCTGGAAGAAGTGGAATGTATCGGGGCATGCAGCTGGGCTCCAGCCATGCAGGTCAACTACGACTTTCATGAGAATCTCACGCCCCAAAAAGTCGATCTCGTGTTAGATGAGATCGCCCAAAAACACCGGCGATAATCGCGACAAATGGCTGACCTCGTTTCCCATCCCGATGAAGTAAAGGTAGTCTCCAAGCGCTTCGGAAAGGGCGCGCCAGACGTCGACCGTTACCTGGAGCTGGGTGGCTACCGGGCCGTGCAAAAGGCATTGGCCATGCAGCCCGATGACATCATCAATGTTGTCAAGGCTTCCAACCTTCGTGGCCGCGGTGGAGCTGGCTTCAATACGGGGATGAAGTGGTCGTTCGTTCCGAAGCAGTCCCCCAAGGCCAAATATGTTCTGTGCAACGGCGACGAAAGCGAGCCCGCGACCTGCAAGGACCGGCTGATCCTCGAGCATGATCCTCATGAAGTAATTGAGGGAGTAATGATCGCTGCCCTGTCCGTACAGGCTCATACCGGATATATCTATATTCGTGGGGAGTATCGTTACCTTTCGGTGATCATGCAGAAGGCCATCGCCGATGCCTACCGCAAGGGTTTCCTGGGAAAAAACATTTTCGGCAGCGGTTATGACTTCGATGTTTATTGGCACGGCGGTGCGGGCGCTTACGAAGTCGGAGAAGAATCGGCGCTCATGGAGTCGCTGGAAGGCAAGCGCGGCATCCCTCGCATTCGGCCTCCCTTCCCTGCTGTTGTCGGCCTGTGGGGAGGGCCGACGATCATCAATAACGTGGAGACGCTGGCCAGCGTCCCCGAGATCATCCTGAATGGCGCCGAGTGGTACGCGAACCTGGGCACACCCAAGAACGGTGGCACACGCCTCTTCTGCCTCAGCGGGCATGTGAATCGGCCGGGCGTATACGAGCTGCCTCTCGGATACAACCTGATGAAGATGATTTACGACGTCGGTGGCGGAATCCCCAATGGCGCCAAGCTGAAAGCAGTGATGCCGGGTGGATCTTCCACTCCGGTACTTAGTGCCGAGGAGTGCGATGTGGGCATGGATTTCGATGCTCTGATGAAGGCGGGCTCGATGCTGGGCTCGGGCGGCGTGGTTGTCATCGACGACAAAGCCTGCATGGTCAAATTCGCACAGCGCATCATGAAGTTCTATCAGCACGAGAGCTGCGGCTGGTGTATTCCCTGCCGCGAAGGAACGGACTGGCTGAAGAAAACGCTGGACCGTTTCCACGCCGGGGGCGGCGTTCGCCGCGACATCGACAACATCCGTTACCTTTCCGAAAACATGTTGGGCCGGACTTTCTGTCCCCTGGGGGATGCCGCCGCCATGCCGACCATCTCCATCGTGCAGAAGTTTCGCCAGGAATTTGAAGACCACCTGGACGGCAAGCCCTGCCCGTTTGAGCCCCAAGGCGCGGTCCAGATGCTGCCCGTATTGACGCATTGAGTAGGTTACCGATGAATATCTTCACCGAGACTGAACGACAAGATCTGCTGAGCTGCTTGCACATCGGACGCGACACATTCCTCAAGGCCGTGGCAGGATTGAGCGAGGAGCAATGCTCGGTCCGCTCTACACCTGAGTGCTGGACGATCCGCGAGTGCGTCGAGCACGTCGCCTCCGTAGAAAAATTGATGTTTCGCGCTTTGGAAAAAGCTCCTGTGACCGGAGCATACGCAAATCCGTCGCGCGATCAGTCCATCCGGCACAGCATGCTGGACCGCAAGCAGAAGCTAATGGCTCCAGAAATTTCGCGGCCCTCCGCAAGGTTCTCTCGCACGGACGAGGCCATCGACTTCTTCAAACAGAACCGTGAGCAAGTGATCGCCTTTGTAGAGCGGAACCAGGATGATCTCCGGCAACGCTCACTTGATCACCCCCTGCTCGGTCCGATCGACGGCTATCAGGCTCTGCTGGTGCTTGCGCTGCATCCCCAGCGTCACGCCGAGCAGATCGAAGAGATCAAGGCGTGCTCAGGCTTCCGCCGGTTGGTGGCGGCGTCATAGCAGATGTCAGAAGAGTCGTTGAAAATGGAATCCCTGAATGGCAGACGTGAACATAACGGTTGATGGCAAGAAGGTAACGGCTCCCCCAGGAACGCTACTCATCGAAGCGTGTAAGAGCGTTGGCATCGAAGTGCCTTCTTTCTGTTACTACCCTGGTCTTTCGCTGCAGGGCGCATGCCGTATGTGCCTGGTGAAAGTCGAAAAGATGCCCAAGTTGCAGACCGCTTGCACCACGGTCGTCACGGAAGGAATGACAGTAGTCACCGACAGCGACGAAGTCCGCCAGGCTCGTAAGGGGATGGTCGAGCTTCTTTTGGGCAATCATCCTCTCGACTGCCCGGTGTGCGATGCCGGCGGCGAATGCGAACTGCAGGACATGACGTTCAGCTACGGCGCTGCCGAGAGCAAATTCATCGAGCTCAAGAATCACCGCGATGAGCAGGAGTGGTCGCCGGTGGTTTACTTTGATCGGCCCCGCTGCATTCTGTGTTATCGCTGCATACGCATCTGCGGCGAGGGCATGGACGTCTGGGCCCTGGGCGTTCAGCAGCGCGGCGTCAGTTCTATCATTGCCCCCAACCAGGGCGACCATCTGGAATGTGAAGAGTGCGGGATGTGCATCGATATCTGTCCCGTCGGTGCCCTGACCTCCGGCGCCTACCGTTATAAGACGCGCCCCTGGGAGATGAACCATGTCGGCACCATCTGCACCCATTGCGCCGATGGCTGCAAAACGACCCTGGGCATTCGACGCTCCGACAGCGGCATGGAGATTGTACGCGGCGATAATCGCGATAAGAGCGGAATCAATGGCGACTTCCTCTGTATTAAGGGCCGCTATGCCTTCGATTTCGTGCACAACGGCCAGAGGATCACGCAACCGCTGATCAAGAAGAATGGTCGGCTCGAACCGGCAACCTGGGAAGAAGCAGTTGACCTGGTTGGGCGCGAACTGAAATCTGCGCGGGACACGCACGGTGGCGCTGCCATTGGCGTGATTGGCTCCACTCGTACCACCAACGAGGAGAGCTATCTGCTGCAGAAGTTTGCCCGTCTCGTGCTCGGTACAAACAACATCGATCATCACCGCACCGCTGACTATCCCGCTTTCGTGAAGGCACTTGCCGGCCGGAAGAATGCTACTGCCGGCATGCGTGATGTCTTTTCTGCCCCCGCCATTCTGCTCATTGGCAGCGATCCAACAAACCAGCATCCCCTGCTGGCTTGGCAAATCCGTACCAATGTCCGCCTGAACCGCGCACGTCTATACGTGGTTAACTCCAAGCCCGTCAAGCTGCATCGCCAGGCAACTGTGTTTGCGCAGGTTTCCGAAGACAATGGCGATGCAGACTTCATCAGCTTCCTGGGGAGTGATTCGGCGGCTTCAGACACACTGGGCGTCCAGGGTACAACTCCACAAGCTCTCGCGGATTTGCGCTCCAAATTGAAAGGCGAGCAGCAACTCATCGTGGTGTTTGGTTCTGAATTGCGCGACCACAGCATCGCCGAACTGGCACGGGCGCTGCCGCAGGCGCGATTTGTTTGCCTGGGTGATTACGCCAATTCGCGCGGCGCCGCCGACATGGGTCTTTATCCCGACCTGCTTCCGGGCTACATCCCAATAAGCGAGGTCGGCAGTCTGCCCTCTTCGCTTCGGAACGAGTGGTTCGCACGTGTGTCACCGTCTGCCGGCCTCAATCTGCGGCAAATGTTCGCGGCTGCGGGCCAGGGCACTCTGAAGGCGCTTTATGTTGTGGGAAGCAATCCGATTTCCCGCTACCAACTCGACCCGTTCTCGCTCTCACGGACATTTGTTGTTGTCCAGGATATGTTCCTGACTGAAACGGCAGCGATGGCCAACGTAGTCCTTCCTGCAGCCAACGCTTACGAGAAGTCTGGCACCTTCACCAATACCTGTGGCGATCTGCAGCTGTTGCGCAAGGCAGGAGACGTAACCACAGTAAAGAACGATTTTGAGATCATCGTGCGGATCGCAGGCGCGATGGGATCCAATGTACGCGAGTTAGTGCCCTTCGGGCGCGCCTTGAAAGCGGATATGGGACAATCGCGAGGTGCTCAGTCGGGAGAGGCCGACCGGCACGAAGTCTGGCTCATAGCGCATGGAATTGAGCCCAAACTTAGCCCCTTCGATCCGACGGCCATGCTGGATGAAATTCAGCGGCTGGTTCCAGGTTACGACGTCTCTCGTCTCAACCTGATGGCTGGAAATGACGAGCACACAACTTTGCCCGACGGCCCCTGGGTGCATGCGATTCCCAGTCATCCAGAATTGATTGTCCCTGCCGAGGACACGCTATTCACCTCCGGCACTTTGGGACGCTATTCAAAAACCTTGAACTCTGTAATCGAAAACCCGCTCCGCCAGGTTCCGGCGGACAAGAATGAAGTGGCAGCCGACTAGGCCGTACCTGCAGTTCAAGTAATCAGCCCAGAGGACGCGCAGTTTTCATTCCAGCGATGCGCTGTCTTCTTACGATTGGGAACAAAGACTGTGCCGACCGGAAACCTGGATACGACGACCTTTGTTATTGCCTCGATCATCAAGATCGTACTGTTCCTTCTCGTCCTCCTGACTACTGTCGCATACACCACCTGGCTGGAACGCAAGCTGGTGGGACACATCCAGAACCGCTGGGGGCCAAAGCGGGTGGGCCCTTTTGGGCTGCTGCAGCCGCTCGCCGACGGCCTGAAGTTCATCTTTAAGGAGGACCTGACTCCTCCGTACGTTCACAAGTACTTATATTTGTTGGCGCCGTTCCTTTCGCTGACGCTGTCGCTGATTGCCATCTCGCTGATTCCCATTGGTGGCTGGATCACGGTCGCCGGCGTGCACACGGCTGTACAGATCACCGACGTCAATATTGCCTTGTTGATCATTCTGGGCATAACCTCCATCGGAGTTTATGGCGTGGCCCTGGCAGGCTGGTCCTCCAATAGCAAGTATTCATTGCTGGGCTCGCTTCGCGCCAGCGCACAGATGATCAGCTACGAAGTGGCGCTCGGGCTTTCGCTCATCGGCGTGCTGATCCTGGCTGGCTCCTTTAGCCTGCGCGAAATCGTAGACTCACAAGCTGGAACATGGTTCGGTTTCATTCCCAAGTGGAATATCTTCCTGCAGCCGGTGGCGTTTCTGATTTACTTGACGGCGGCATTCGCCGAGACCAACCGCATCCCCTTCGATTTGCCAGAAGCCGAAAGTGAACTCGTAGCGGGGTATCACACCGAGTACAGCTCCATGAAGTTCGCCATGTTCTTTATGGCAGAGTACGCCAACATGGTCACCGTCGCTTGCCTCGCCTCCGTGCTATTTCTGGGGGGATGGACTGGCCCGGTGTTTGGCCCAGCCTGGCTGCAGGGACTGTTGCCGGTGATCTGGTTCCTGATACGGGTTGCGTTTTTCCTTTTCTTTTATATTTGGGTTCGCGGCACGTTGCCGCGTTTCCGCTACGACCAGCTGATGGGGTTAGCCTGGAAGTTCTTATTGCCGTTGGCAGTGGCAAACATCGTGGTCACCGGGCTGATTGTGGCCCTGCGGTCCTGAGGTAAGCGCGAAGTAAGAAGGATAGAGATGCTTCATCTCACCTTATTCACCATATTCGGGGTCGTCTGCGTTGCTGGTGCGGTCAATCTGGTGGCTCAGCGCCATCCCATCAACAGCGCGCTTTCCCTCATCGTAGTAATGGGCTCACTGGCAGTCGAATTTCTGCTGCTGGGGGCGGAGTTCGTAGCTGCTGTGCAGGTCATTATTTACGCCGGCGCAGTGATGGTGCTGTTCGTTTTTGTCATCATGCTGCTGAATGCCGGCGAAGAGGAGCATACCCGCGGCAGCCGCGTCGCTTTGCTTTTCGGCGTACCGGGCATGCTGATCGGCAGCGTTTTGGTTGCCTGGGAGTTGGTTCGCAGTACTCCCGGAACCGAAGCCGCTGGCGTCGGCGCGCTCTATGGTTCGGCGAAGACAATCGGCCGTCTGTTGTTCAACCAATTCCTCCTGCCATTTGAAATTACTTCAGTCCTGATTCTCATCGCCATTATGGGAGCCGTAGTACTGGCCCGGAGGGAAAGCTGATGGTCCCGCTTTCTTACTATCTTTTGTTAAGTGGCATCCTGTTCGCCTGCGGCGTTTTGGGATTCCTGATCAAGCGCAACATCATCACCATTTTCATGTCGATCGAGTTGATGTTGAACGGTGTCAATCTCTCTTTCGTCGCCTTTGCTACCTATTGGAAAGCGTTGAGTGGTCAAGTATTTGTCTTTTTCGTGATGGTGGTAGCGGCAGCGGAAACGGCTGTCGGACTGGCAATCATCATTTCTGTCTTCCGCACGCGAGAGACTCTGAATCCCGACCGTGTGAATTTGCTCAAGCTATAGCTAATTTATGCCTACGAAT
Source organism: Terriglobales bacterium (assembly GCA_035624455.1). Classification (NCBI taxonomy): domain Bacteria; kingdom Pseudomonadati; phylum Acidobacteriota; class Terriglobia; order Terriglobales; species Terriglobales bacterium. The sequence goes on along the minus strand of DASPRM010000029.1, from coordinate 14,115 downwards.
TTACATCTATGGCTTATCCCGCTATTGCCGCTGACCGGCGGAACTGTCAATGGCCTGCTGGGTCGCCGCTTGCCCAAAGCTGCAGTCACTGCGATCGGTCTTTTGTTTGTGGCGGTCTCGATGCTGGTTACCTGGTGGGTGGCATGGCAGTTCTTTCAGCTTCCTGCCAGCGCAATTCCGCACATCGAGTCCTACGGCACTTGGTTGAAGGCAGGAAGTTTCTCCGCAGAGTACGGTTTGCAATTGGACCAACTATCCCTGGTGATGGCGCTGGTCGTGACCGGGGTCGGCTTCTTGATTCACATCTACTCGGTCGGTTACATGGCCGAAGATGGCGGATACTATCGCTTCTTTTCTTACCTGAACCTCTTCATGTTCTTCATGCTTACGCTGGTCTTGGCGAACAATTACTTGCTGATGTTCGTGGGATGGGAAGGCGTGGGACTGGCGTCGTATTTGCTGATCGGTTTCTATTTCCTTCGCGATACTGCCCCCTCGGCCGGCAAGAAAGCGTTCATCGTCAACCGCGTGGGTGATTTCGGATTTCTGATCGCTCTCTTCTTGCTCATCCAGCACTTCGGTTCCCTGCGCTACACAGATGTATTCCAGCAGGTCGCAAAGCTTCCAGCCGAGACCGCGGGCGCGGGACTATTGACCGCAGTTGGGCTGTTGATGCTCCTGGGGGCCACCGGCAAGTCGGCGCAGATTCCTCTCTATGTATGGCTTCCTGATGCGATGGAAGGCCCCACGCCGGTTTCCGCTCTGATTCACGCCGCCACCATGGTGACCGCCGGGATCTACATGGTCTCGCGATCTCATGCCATCTTCGATCGCTCGCCGCATGCGCTGATGGCTGTCGCCATGATTGGCACGCTCACCGCATTCTTTGCTGCGACCATTGGCATCACGCAATTCGACATCAAGCGCGTGCTCGCTTATTCGACGATCTCCCAACTCGGCTACATGTTCGCTGCCTGCGGTGTCGCGGCCTATGCTGCCGGCATGTTCCACCTCGTTACCCATGCTTTCTTCAAGGCTCTGCTCTTTTTGGGAGCAGGTTCTGTGATTCACGCGATTGGCGGCGAGCAGGACATGCGGAAGATGGGCGGGCTGCGCAAGTATGCTCCGGTGACTTTCTGGAGCATGACAATGGCCACCCTGGCGATCGCCGGAACTCCCCTGTTCAGCGGCTTCTTCAGCAAGGACATGATTCTGTTCAAAACCTGGACCAGTCCTTTCGGTTCGAAGGTCTATTGGGCAGTCTTGTGGTTCACTGCATTTCTCACCGCGTTCTACATGTTCCGCCTGTGGTTTCTTACATTCTTCGGCGAATATCGTGGCGAGACTGGTGGCGGCCAGGGTTCGAACCACCACGCCCACGGCGGCCATCCGCATGAGAGTCCCAGAGTGATGCTGATTCCGCTGATCATCCTGGCAGTGCTAGCAGTGATTGGCGGATGGATCGGAACGCCGGGCAACGACCGCATTGGCAATTTCCTGGCCCCGGTTTTCTCCGCCTATTCCGAGGGCTTGCCGGCAGCTGCAGTCTCTGGCGAAGTCGCCCCAGCGGGCGCTCACGAATCCGATCACGGGCTGGAACTGACACTTACAGTGGCGGCCAGTGCTGCCGGAATACTTGGCTTCCTGCTCGCGTGGTATCTCTACTATCGGCGCCGCGACCTGCCGGCAAAGATCGCCGAGGGCCTGAACGGCCTCTACGACTTGGTGTTTCATAAATATTACGTGGACGAACTCTATGCAGCCGCCATCGTGTGGCCGATCGTAGAAGGTTCCCGCACTCTGCTATGGAGGACCATTGATGCTGGTTTGATCGATGGCACCGTGAACGAGAGCGCCAGGGCCGCCAAGGAAACCTCCGACGTGGTGCGGCAAATGCAGTCTGGAAATCTCCGCTCGTATGCAGGCTGGGTGGCAGCCGGAGCGGCGGCGGTGATCGCCTTCATGATTTGGATAGGCGTTAGATGAATACTGAGATCATCAATCCGTTCATTCTCAGCCTGGTCGTTTTCGTGCCCGCGGGCGGCGCTCTCCTGTTGATACTCTTCCCGCGCCGAGACCGCGACATACGGCTGTTCGCGCTGGTGGTTTCGCTGCTGACTTTCATCCTGTCGCTGCATCTACCCTTGCACTACGCCAATGGTGCCGCGGGCTTTCAGTTTGAAATCGACCACGCCTGGATCAGCACTCCCAATATTCACTACCACCTCGGCATCGATGGCGTTTCCATCTGGCTGGTTGTGCTCACTACCTTCCTCACGCCGCTTTGCGTTCTGATGTCCTGGAAGTCGATACACGAGCGCGTCAAAGAATTCTTCATCCTGTTCCTGCTGATGGAGACTGCGCTGATTGGGGTTTTCGTTTCTCTGGATCTGTTCCTCTTCTACTTCTTCTGGGAAGCAGGACTGATTCCCATGGCGCTCGTCATCGGGATCTACGGACACGATCGGCGCATCTATGCTGCAGTGAAATTCTTTCTGTACACCATGATCGCCTCCATGTTCATGCTTGCCGCCATTCTTTGGCTCTATGCACGAACCGGCAGTTTCGATTTCGTGGTGATCCATCAGGCATTGTCGACTGGCAATCTCAATATCGGGAGCGCGGGACAATGGCTTTTCCTCGGTTTCTTCATCGCTTTCGCCGTTAAAGTGCCGCTGTTCCCGTTGCACACCTGGCTCCCAGACGCGCACGTGGAAGCACCTACGGCCGGTTCCGTCATGCTTGCCGGTGTTCTGCTGAAAATGGGCACCTACGGTATGCTGCGCTTTAACCTGGGACTCTTCCCCGAGCTAGCACACCGCAATGCACCTTGGATTGTTACCCTTGCGATCATTGGCATCATCTACGGCGCACTTGTGGCCATGGTGCAACCCAACCTCAAGAAACTTGTCGCTTATTCCTCGGTGAGCCATTTGGGATTTGTCGTTCTCGGTATCTTTACCTTCACCACCATCGGGCTGGTGGGTGCAAATTTCGTGATGCTGGCACATGGAGTTTCCACCGGAGCACTCTTTACCCTTTGTGGAATGCTTTACGACCGCCGCCATACCTACGAGATCAGCGAGTATGGAGGCATCGCGACTCCCATGCCCGTTTACTCGACTTTCTTCCTCATAATTACGCTGGCTTCCATTGGTTTGCCGCTGATGAATGGATTCGTAGGCGAATTCCTGGTGCTGACGGGCGCATTCAAGGCTCGGGCACTGTATGGAATCGTCGCTGCCACAGGCGTTATCTGGTCGTCCTGTTACATGCTCTGGATGTACCAGCGGGTCTTCTACGGAGCCGTGCACAATCCCGCCAATCAAGCGCTTCCCGATCTCGACACGCGTGAGAAGGTGACCATGTGGCCGCTCGCCCTCGCAGCCCTGGTGATGGGCATCTTCCCGCTGTTATGGACACGAGCCATCGATCCCTCGGTCCAGTCAATTCTCGGCAACGCGCCGCAATATGCCAGCGAAGTGGTGGGAGAGCATAAATGACCATTACCATTCCCACCGCCGATTACCTCCGCATTCTGCCTGAGCTGTTGCTTATTGTGTTTGGCATGCTGGTCATGATCGTCGATCCGCTGCTGGACGAAAGCGGGGATCGGAAGCCTGTCGGAATTCTGGCCCTCATTGGCGCAATCCTTGCCACGGCAGCCAGTGCTTTTGGAGCCGGCTACACCGGATTCGGCTTCGACGGCATGATTCGTGTCGACACGTTCAGCATCTTCTTTCATGTGCTCATCGGGATCATCTCCATTGTGGTGATCCTCGCATCCTTCGAGTACATGCAGGTGCAGCAACTCCGAAGCGGCGAATACTACGGCCTTATCCTCCTGGGGACCGTGGGCATGATGCTCATGTCCTCCGCAGTCGAGTTGGTACTGGTATTCATCGCTCTGGAAATCTCCTCCATTTCCACCTATATTTTGGCGGGCTTTCGCCGTAGGGTGGCCATTAGCGTTGAATCCTCTTTGAAATATTTCCTGCTGGGCTCGTTCGCAACCGCATTTTTCCTGTACGGAGTGGCGCTGATGTTCGGCGCCACGGGTTCCACCAGCGTGTACGTGATCGCCAACACTCTACGCAGCGGACCCTCCACGCTTGCCTATGCCGGAATGGCGATGATGTTCGTGGGCCTCGGCTTCAAGGTAGCCTCTGCCCCTTTTCACATCTGGACGCCGGATGTGTATGAAGGAGCTCCGGCGCCGGTTGTGGCCTTGATGTCCACCGGACCAAAAGCTGCAGCGTTCGCCGTGTTGCTGCGCGTTTTGTTCGGCTCGTCCGCCCCAGGCTGGTTCTGGCTCATCTGGGCGTCAGCCATTCTCTCGATGACCATCGGGAACCTGGGCGCGTTGGTGCAAAACAATGTGAAGCGCCTGCTAGCCTATTCTTCCATCGCCCACGCCGGATATCTGCTGGTTGCGTTCGCGGCAGCCAAAGAAATCGGGATTTCCGCTGCCATTTTCTACACCGCCGCCTATGCAGCAATGAACGTGGGCGCTTTTGTAGTGATCAGCCATTTCGCCAACCTCGGCGAGCGCTACGTGACCATTGATGACTATTCCGGCCTGGGCCGGCGCGCACCCGCTATGGCTGCCATACTCACGGTGTTTCTGCTCTCGCTGATTGGGATTCCGATCACTGGAGGGTTTCTCGCCAAGTTCTACGTCTTTCAGGCAGCCATGCAATCACATCTGGTTGGGCTCACGATCATCGGCGTGATTAACAGCGCCATTGCCTCCTACTACTATCTGCGCGTGATGGTCTACATGTATATGCGTGAACCCAAAAGCGAGGTTCCGTGCACTCCAATGGCCCCCGCGTTGGTTGTCTCGCTGATTGCCTGCCTGGTGGCAACAATATATCTGGGAGTATTTCCTAATCGGGTGTTGCAGTACGCACTGCAGTCCGCCCACGAATTGGTGAAGTAGAACCCAGCGTCTGCTCAACGACCGCCGCGCTCTCTGACGAGCCCCACCTCTCGGCGTTGTCATTATGAGGTCGCCGCAAGCGACCGGGCGATCTGCAGTTCAGTTCTCAAGCGGCTCGCTTGCTGAAAGCCTGGCAGTCGCCGTCCGCCTCAATCCACCGCCACCGCGATGTCCCTGTGCGCGAAGACCCAGCACGCGACCATCCACACGACCGCGGCCTCCACAACCGCTCCCAGCAGAGCGCTCCCGGATACCTGCCATCCACTATCAAATGAAAACTCCATGATTGAGGACATCAGCGGGTACGCTGGCAAAACCAGTTCGCGCAGGGGAAACGAATTGCGAACTGCACTCGAAGCCGCCAAAAGCGCACTCGCCGCCACCACGGCCAGAATCGGATTGAGGAACGTGGAGAACAGGAGTGATGCCGTTCCTGCCAGAAGGCAGGCGGCAAGAACAGCAGCCATCAGCTCCAGCAGCGATACGAGGCTGCTACGCCCGAATATCCATGCGCCTGTGAACAGCATTACTAGGCAACAGCCCGCCGCAATACCAGCGAACGTCAGCACGATTCCCAGGAGATATTCGCTGCGAGAAACGCTCTTCGATAGCACCGCCAGAATTCGCCGCGAGCTTCGTTCGCTCTGGATTACCGACGCTGCCAGAAACGCCGTGAACCCGATCACATACACCATCGCCAACTTGTACAGGTACAGCGCCTCTTCTAATGACTGCGAGGCTTCCTGTTTCGCCAAGCCCCCACTCAGCGCCACCCATGCCAGCAACGCGATCGTTGGCCACCGATTCTGGCGAATGAAGCTCCAAGCCAGCAGTCCGGCGGCCCTCATGACGTGTCCTCATTCGATGAGCCCTTGCCCGACTCAGCGGGCTGTGCTCCCGTCAGTACCAGAAAGACATCCTCCAATGACCCTTTTCGCGGGTTCACTCGAAGAACCTCTCCACCCGCGCTCCAGATTTTTTCCAGCGCCGCCCTCTGCTGATCCCGCCTAACTGTGAACACAACATTACCGTCATTCATTGCCGCACCCGTAACCGCGCTGGCGGAAATCCCCCTCGCTACGACTTCAAACTCCTCGGAAGACTCCAACAGTTCCGATGTCCTCCCCAATCGGATCAGGCGGCCCTTATGCAGGATCGCTACACGATCACAAATCAGCTCGATTTCCGATAGCAGATGGGAACTGAGAAAAACAGTCTTGCCCCCCCGCTTCTGTTGTAGCAAAAGATCACGCACAGCCACCCGGCCCCCTGGATCGAGCGCTGAAGTCGGTTCGTCGAGCAGCAGTAGGTCCGGGGCATTGACCAGTGCCTGCGCCAGTCCTAGGCGCTGCAGCATGCCGCGGGAAAGCCTGCCCGCATTTCGGTTGGCAACATCGTTGAGCTGCAAGAGGTCGATAACTTCCTTCACGCGAGATGCCAGCTCAGGATCGCGGAGCCCGTTCAATGCGCCGTAAAAGCGCAACAGATCGCGCGCCGACCGATGATAGAAAGCAACATTTTCCGCGAGAAACCCTACGCGGCGGCGGGTCCGCGCGTCACCAAAGGGCTGCCCCAGCGCCCTCCCGTTGCCTTTCGTTGGCCGCATGAAGCCTAGGGCAAGATGCATGGCAGTGGTTTTCCCTGCGCCATTTGGGCCGAGAAAGCCCAGAATCTCCCCAGTCTCAACTGTCAGTGAGAAATCATCCAGGGCGAGCAGACGCTTTCGCCCGGACCAGGAACGGTATTCCTTCGTGATCTCCTGGTATTGGAGAGCGGCTGGCACAGAGCATTATATGCGGCGCCTAGGACGTAAGTGCGAGACTCTGGCGGCGGAGCCGGCGCTCCGTTGGCGAGGACGTGCGTTCCCACGAGGCCCGAGTTACAAGGAAGTTCAGCGCCCCACCTTACTGGTGCGGAGATGGGGCGCTCAACAGGAAATCAAAATGCCAGGTGATGCCGGAACTACCGCACTACCTTCACGAAGATGATCACCAGCGTGAAGAGCACCAGCGACTCAATAAAGGCCAGGCCAAGAATCAGTGCTAGCTGAATTCCCGGGCGGGCGGAAGGATTCCGCGCCATTCCCTCGCACGCCGAGGATGCTACCCGCGATTGCCCGAGCGCAGCCAGTGCTACGGCCAGCGCCATGGCAAATCCAGAGGTAATGGCAACCCAGTTGGGGGCGCCCGCTGCTTCCCCGCCCTGCGCATACGCCGGAGCGGTTACCACCAGCATTGCCGCTATCGTCAAGCACAACGTCATCAATCTACGCATTTTGGTTTCTCCTCATGAATTGTGGCCAGTGGGTGGTTGACGTCATCCTCGTACAGACGCCCTCACGCTGACACACGATGATTCCTTGGTCCCTTAAAGTCCCTGCCTGCGATAGTCGCCATATGCCGACCTGAGCCCGCGATGAAAGATTGCTGCAAAGCTTCAGTGCTCGTGGGCCGTCGCCTCGGCGAGATACACCATCGCCAGCAACACAAAAATGTAGGTCTGAATAAAGGAAACGCCGAGGTGCAAGCCCATAAAAATCAGCGGCACTCCCAGAGGCACGAGCGAAAAGAAAACCAGCGTCACCATGTCGCCGGCAAACATGTTGGCAAAAAGACGGATGGTGAGCGACATGATGCGTGCCAGGTGGCTAAAGACCTCGATGGGGAACATCAGCGGCGCCAGCCACCATACCGGTCCGGCAAAATGCTTGAAGTATCCGAGGCCGTTGGCCCGAAGCCCCTGCACGTGATAATAAAACCATGTCACCAGCGCGCAGCCCAGGGGCACTGAGGGAAATGCCGTTGGGGACTCCAGGCTGGGAATCAGTCCGATCAGATTGCAGCTCAGGATGTACATCCCCAAGGCGATCAAGTAGCCAGTGTATTTCTCCGCGCCGTGGCCAATGATCTCGTTCGCCTGACCGTTTACAAACCCATGAATCCCTTCCAGCACATGTTGCAGTGCCGATGGCTGATCCACCGAGAGCCGGCTCCGCACGACAATAAAGAACAGAATCAGCAGGATGACTACCAGAATCTGCACTGCAACAAAATCCGGGATGGGCCGAGCGGGATCGTGTACTTGAATTCCCAGCGCGTGCAGCAATGCCGTGACTGGACCTGCCAGCAGCCGGTTGAGCAGAATAGTGAACGGGAGTTCTGCGTGCATTCAGATGTCCGGAGAAACGGCTTATGTCGAGACTAAAGCCCGCGATGCAAAGCCACGAAAGCCTCATATCCGGCTTCCAGCATCATCGCCGCGACTGGCAGGCACAGTCCCGCCAGGAGTCCGTACAGGGCTGAAGACCAACCGATCAAGATAACATAGGCCGCTAGTCCGATCAAAAAGTAACGCAGCAGGAAGCGTGCCACGATCGTGCCACCACGGTCGCGGCGAGGCGCGCTGATCACGCGATCTGCAAGGCCGCGAATGACTGCGGTAAGCCAGTGGAAATTCAGCCAGGAAAGCGCAATTCCCAGCAGGAAGCCTAAGGCAGACGCGCTCCCAAAACGCAGCCAGCAAGGAATAATGAGTACCATTCCAACCAACAGGATCAACCTAAGAATGCGATCCGGCGCGCCCCCGTAAAAGCGTTCTGCGGCGTCTTGCGGCAAGCTGGACGGATCGGGTTGGGAAGCTTCCGTCATCCATTACTTCTCATGCTCATCCCGCGAAGCCGACGTAACCATGCGGATCATCTGCACAAAACCGACAATCGCTCCAAAGACGATGCCGGCGATCATCAGCCAGTGAGTGTGCAGCCACCAGTCAAGCGCCTTGCCTAGAAACAGCCCGAGGATGACCGCCGCCGGAATGATGAAGCCGATCTCCGAATATCGCGCCACCTGAACGACAAAGCTGCGCTCCTTCGGCTGATCTTCAGGCTTGGGCATGGCAAGAGGTTAGCAGATTTGGACCACACGTGCGGATGGACGTCTCGTCCGTCCAAGTCGACGCGCAGCGTCGACTCACCGGAAAAGGCTGGCGATCGCATTGGCCTGCGGCGTATTTAGTGACCAATTCGCTGCGCGCAAGAACAACTCCGGGAAGATTCCAATGAAGACCGTGGCAGCGCCGGTGATCAGCAATGCCAGCCGCAGACCCGGGCTCATGGAAACCGGTTCCGTGTCGGCCGCCGGTCGCATGAAGATGGCGCTCGCGATGCGCATGTAATAGTACAACCCTAAAACCGCATAGAGCACCGCCAGTGAGGCCAGCAGGTAGTGTCCCGATTCGATCAGCGAGAGAAAGATGAAGTATTTGCCCCAAAATCCCGCCATGGGCGGTATTCCTGAGAGCGAAAGCAGAAAGAGCAGCATCAGCATTGCTTCCGTGGGTGCACGCGAGATCAAGCCGGCGATGTCATCAATCTCATCGCCAATGACGTCGCGGCGGCGCAGTGAAGTAATCACCGCGAAGGCACCCAGGTTCATGAATGTGTACACCAGCAGGTAAACCAGAATGCCTTTGATCCCGGTTGTGCTCGCGGTTGTCGCGGTGCCGGCAATCAATCCGAGAAGCATATAGCCGACATGCGCGATCGAAGAGTACGCCAGCAGCCGCTTCAGATTGGTTTGCGCGAGCGCCGCCAGGTTGCCGCCAGTCATTGTGGCAATTGCGACAAACACCAGTAAAGGCACGTATGTCGGTCGCAACGGATAGATCATGAACAGGAAGATGCGCAGTAACATCGCCCAAGCTGCTGACTTCACTGCCACGGACATGAAACCCGTAATACTGGTCGGTGCACCTTCATACGCATCCGGCGCCCACTGATGAAACGGCACGGCAGCAATTTTGAACAACAAGCCTGTGGCTGTGGCTAGCAAAGCAAGAATCACTACCGGATCATGCGGGTTGTTGCGCACCTGATCTTCCAGCTTCTGCGCAATCGTTCGCACGTTCGTGCTGCCAGCGAGACCGTAAAACAGAGAAAGCCCATAGGCGAAGATCCCCGAGGAAAATGCGCCCAGAAGCAGATATTTGAGCGCAGCTTCATTGGAACGCTGATCCCGCCGCAGAAATCCCACCAGCACGTAAGTCGAGATCGCCATCAACTCCAAGCCGATAAACAGAAGCACGATGTCATAACCCGCGGCCATGCACATCATGCCCACTACGGAAAACAGAACCAGCGCATAGAACTCGCCATGGTTCTCGCGCTCGATCTCGAGGTAGCGCACTCCCATCAGAATGGCAATCGCCGCGCCCGCCAGGAATAGATAAAAGAAGTAAACGGCAAAACGATCCACAATGAGCGAGTCCCCGAAGCCCAGAAAAGCGGCTGCAGGCTGGCCGCGGGAGTCGGCAATCCGGTAAGCGAGTTGAATCTTCCATACCCCACCGGCAGAGAACAGAATACCGGCGAGCGCTAGCCAGACGTTGGCGTGCTTCCATTCCGCCGGCAGCATCAGGTCGATCAGCAGGATTCCCAGCGCAAACAGCGACAGCATGATCATGGGAAGCGACAGCAGGTAGTCCGCGCTGGTGAAGTACTGCTGGATCGCACTACTCATCGGCGATTCCCTTCCTGCGGTGTTGGTGAAACTTTAGCCGTAGCAATGTCCGAGGATTGGGAAATAACTGTAGGCGGAGCCTGCCTTGAGGGGGCGGTTATCCCTGCCCCACTTGTACTGGCCATGACGGGCCGGCGTTGATCCGGCCGAACCGTCATCACCAGATTGCTCACCGGTTTGTCGAGGATCTGGAAAAACGGCTTGGGATACAGACCAATCCAAAAGGCGGCTATCAGCAGCGGCGCAAAGCAAAGAACTTCGCGAGGAGTCAAATCCTTTAAATGTTCATTCTTCGGGTTATTCACCTTACCAAAGAAAACGCGCTGATAAAGCCACAGCAGGTAGGCTGCCGCTAGCACGACTCCCGGAACCGCCCAGGCAGCCCACGCCTTGCTCTCAAGAAACGCCCCCTGCAGGATGGTGAACTCGCCAATGAAGCCGTTGAGCAGCGGCAAGCCCATCGACGAAAGAAACATGATCATTGTGATAGTGGCATACACCGGCATTACGTTGGAAATGCCGCCGTATTCTGAAATCTCCCGCGTGTGGCGCCGTTCGTAGAGGATACCCACGATCAAGAACAGTGCCCCGGTGGAGATTCCGTGATTAATCTGCTGCAGCACAGATCCGCTGAGCCCCGCCTGATTCAGTGCAAAGATTCCCAGGGTACAGAAGCCCAGGTGGCTCACCGACGAGTACGCCACAAGTTTCTTCATATCCTTCTGCATCAGTGACACCAGTGCTCCATACACGATGCCCACAATGGATAAGAAGATCAGCCAGCCGCGCACCTTGGGATCCATGACCACCTGCGGGAAAAATGGCAGCGAGAAGCGGATGAAACCGTATGTTCCCATCTTCAGCAGGACGCCGGCCAGGATTACCGAACCGGCAGTGGGCGCTTCGACGTGAGCGTCGGGCAGCCAGGTGTGAAACGGGAACATCGGAACCTTAATGGCAAACCCGACAAAGAATGCCAGGAAGAGCCAGATGGCGTACCTGAAGTCGATTTGTGGCGCCGTGGTGTAAAGATCCGGGATGTGGAAGGTGTACACGCCGGTCACGGTGTGGTGATGGAAATACAAGAACAAGATTGCCAGTAACATCAGCACCGAACCTAGCAGCGTGTAGAGGAAAAACTTGATTGCCGCGTAGAGCTTGCGCGGGCCGCCCCAGATGCCAATCAGCAGGTACATTGGCACCAGCATGGCTTCCCAGAAGACAAAGAACAGGAAGAAATCCAGGGCCATGAAGACCCCGAGCATTCCCGTCTGCAATACAAGAAACCAGGCGTAGTATTCCTTCACTCGATCTTCGATCGCCGTCCAGGAGGAGAGAATCGAAATCCACCCCAGAAGAGTGGTCAGCATGATCAGCAGGAATGAGATGCCGTCGATGCCGAGCACATAGCCAGCCCCGATGGAAGGAATCCAGTTGTTCCTGGCGCCTTCCACAAACTTCCAGCCGGGCTCGAACCGCTGCGCCCAGAACCACGGCACCAGCGGAAGCGAAACGAGCAGACCGGCAAGCGCGAACAGGTTCGCCACCCAGCGAATGGCGTCCTTGTTTTCTTTAGGGAGGAATAAAACAACAAAGGCGCCCACCAGGGGCGTGAAGAGAATGACCGAGAGAATGTGGTTATACATGTCAGTTGCCAGCTATGATTTCATTCCTGCTCGAGCGTCTTTTGCAGCGCAGCTTAGCGCAGCGCGTAATACCAGATAAAGCCCACCAGTCCGAGCACCATCACCAGCGCATACCACTGCACCAGTCCCCACTGCAGCAGGCGGACTGGAATCGCCAGAGCGCGGGTGATGATAGCTGTTCCGTTTACCAACAAGCCGTCGATGATCCACGTGTCCCACCACTTGGAAAAGTTTGCCGCAAGTCGTGTAATCCAGCCCGCACCATTCACTGTTCCGTCAATCACGTCGGCATCGAACTTTGCTGAAGCTATTCCCAGTCCCATCGCGCCCAGCCGTATTTCCCCGCCAATGGGCCGGCGTCCGGTAAATACGTAGTCATATGCTTCGTCCACGTAATACTTGTTCAGCAGAGTGTCATAGACTGGGGGGGATGCAGCTTTGATGGGCTCGACGTAATCCCTTTCCGCTTTGTCGTAGGCGCGGTACGCCAGGTACCAACCTAAGCCCGCCGCCGTAAGCGAGAGAAACATCAATAAATACTCAGCGGGGGTGGTGTGCTCTTCTTCGTTGACTCCGGCCGCCAGTTGCCCAGCCTCGCCCTCGGCGCGGAACTCCTCGGCTTCGGGTGCGAACACCGGTTCGAGAAATTTTTCAAAGCGATTGGTGTGAGCGTGGATTCCTACCACCGCCGCCAGGCTGCGTGGGAAGCCCAGGAATCCGGCAAACACCGAACAGACTGCCAGAATAATCAGTGGCACTGTCATCGTCGGCGGCGATTCATGGATGTGATGCTCCACCTCCTGGCTCATGCGCGGCTTGCCGTAAAAGGTCAGATAGACCAGGCGGAACATGTAAAAAGCCGTCATGATCGCGGTGATGTAGCCAATGCCCCACAGCCAGCGGTAGGCGCCAGCTTCCCGGGACCATGTCTGCCAAAGAATCTCGTCCTTGGAGAAAAAGCCAGCAAAGGGAAAAATGCCGGCGATGGCCAGCGTAGCAATCAGCATCGTGCCCCAGGTTCGAGGAATCTTTGCTCGCAGCGCGCCCATGTTGCGTAGGTCTTGCTCCCCGCTGAGCGCATGAATCACTGAGCCCGCGCCCAAGAACAATAGGGCTTTGAAAAATGCATGCGTAAACACGTGGAATACGCCCGCCGCAAACGCCCCTACCCCGAGCGCGAGAAACATGTATCCGAGTTGGGAGACAGTGGAGTAGGCCAGAACACGCTTGATGTCATTCTGCACCAAACCGATGGAAGCCGCGAATATGGCCGTTAGAGCGCCTACAATCGCCACCACCTTCATCGATTCCGGCGCCAGCGTGAACAGCGCATTGGAGCGTGCAACCATGTAAACCCCGGCCGTCACCATGGTCGCAGCGTGGATCAGCGCCGAGACTGGTGTTGGACCTTCCATCGCGTCCGGTAGCCAGACATACAGAGGTAGCTGCGCTGATTTGCCGCAGGCGCCACCGAACAACAGCAGCGTCATCGCTACAATCCATGGATCACCCGTCTGGAAAACTCCACTGCGGGCAATGGCGTTCACCTCGGTAAAGCGGTAGGTTCCGAAGTACCAGAACATCGTGAACATGCCCAACAGGAATGACGCGTCGCCGACGCGGTTCACGATGAACGCTTTGTTGGCGGCTGTCGACGCGGAATGCCGCTGGAAGTAAAAACCAATCAGCAGGTACGAGCACAGCCCCACGCCCTCCCAGCCGACAAACAACAATGCGTAATTGTTGCCGAGGATGAGCGTCAGCATGGAGAACATGAACAGGTTCAGGTACCCGAAGAATCGGTAATAGCCACCCTCGTGGGCCATGTACCCGATCGAGTAGATGTGGATCAGCATGCCCACACCGGTCACGAACAGCAGCCAGATCGCAGACAGGGGATCGAGCAGAAAACCCGCTTCCGCCCTGAAATCGGCGAAGCCATTGCGCACCGGCAGCTTGAACATTCCAGTGTCGCTGCCTAGCCAGGTATAGAGGACCTTTTGATAGGGCG
>DASPRM010000028.1 GCA_035624455.1 Terriglobales bacterium | reverse complement strand
GTGGCACCACTGCAGGTGATCTTCTAGCTCTGCCCTTGTGTTCTGATCCAGGGCGTCATCCAAGTAATCGGTTAGCTCTTTAAGGAAGTCGCGGCAGGTCACTTGTTCCCGTCTCCACTCTTTCTGGCCTTGAAGTACTTGTTCAACCTTTCTCGTAATTGCAGGCGAGCCCGGAGCAAACGCGACTTTACCGCAGGTATGCTCAAATCCAAGGCTTCAGCAGTCTCTTCTGTAGAGAGACCTTCTACATCCCGCAGGACAAAAACCGTCCGAAAGCTGGGGGGAAGACCCTGGATCGTCTTGCCCAGTATGTCCCGAAGCTCGCTCTGGTTGTAAAGCTGCTCGGGGTTGGGAGACCAGTCCGCGATCTCTCGCGGCATGGAATCCTCTTCTGTTCTTACTTCCTCATCCAGCGAAACCATACGCTCCGGGCGACGACGCCGGAGCTTCATCAACGCCTCATTTACGGCTATCCGAACCAGCCAGGTATAGAACTTCGACTGCCCCTGGAACTGGCCCAGATTTTCGTACGCCTTCATGAAGGCGTCTTGTACTACATCTTCCGCATCTTCCCGATTTTGCGTAATGTGCTGCGCAATCCGGAAGACATTACGATCATATCGTCTTACGAGTTCTTCGAACGCACTGATGTCACCTGCCTTGGCTGCATTGACAAGCTGCAGCTCCTCAGTAAGTGGCTCAGGGGCGTTCAACTTTTCGATGGTTGCCATCAAGCTCCCGATTCAAGAAGTTTGACTTCTCGTGCTGATCTAAGGTGACTATTGGACTCGGCCTGCCGGAGAGCGCTACCTGCTAGCATACTGGTGACGACCCTTAGACGGCAAATTGGTACTTTAGTTTTACTCCTCTTGGGCATCTTAGGGCACCTGCAGAGTCAGCCCACTGGCCGGGTCCTTGGCATATAATCCCCACCATTAGCGCGGAAAAACCGGTATTTAGGCAATTATTTCATGGCCGATCCTAAGGAAATTCAGCCAATTGTCGAGCGCGTCCTGGGCGAGGTCCTCAAGACCCATGCCACCTCCCTCCGCGAAGAGGTTGTCCAGCGCGTTCTGAAATCGATGTCCTCCCCTCAGCAGCCCAGCAATTCCGAAACCCTTAACGGCGCGATGGCCGCCGTCCAACAGGCCCATACCCAGGTCGAAATACTGGATTGCCTCATCCGGGGTGTTTCCCTCTTCTCGGGACGATGCGCCATTTGGGTGCTGCGCGCTAACAACGCCATTGGATGGCGAGCTCACGGCCTGGACGACAATGACGCAATTCGCACTGTTCCGGTGAGCTTGGGTACTGGGTTAGCAGGCAGAGCCATTCAATCCCGATCGCCGGTATTTGGCGATGCCGCGGAATTCGACCTCAATTTTGCTACCCGCTTCGGGTCTCCTGAGGACGATAAGGCGTTGGTTGTTCCGCTTATCGTTCGCGACAAACCCGTAGCCCTAATTTACGCGGATTCCCAGGGAAACTCTTTCATGGACCGCGCTGCAATCGAGGCCCTAGTCCGTACAACCGGGCTGTGGCTGGAGATCACGGCTGCCCGGAAGGCAGCTCCCGCAGCCGAAGCTTCCCAAACAGAGACATCGGAAGCCCCTTCGGCCCTTCCTGAAGCCTCAGCTGAAAAGCCCAGCACCATGCGGGCGAGTGACACTTTCCAGCCTCAGCAAAGTTCCGACGGCGGAAACCAGGCACCAGCTGCCGCCCCCCTCTCCGAAGAGGAGGTGCACAAAAAAGCCCGCCGCTTTGCTAAGCTGCTGGTGGACGAAATCAAGCTCTACAATCAAGGAAGGGTGAACGAGGGCCGCCAAAACCGCGACCTCTACGATCGCCTGAAAGACGACATCGAGAAGAGCCGCGCCAGTTATGACCGCCGCTACGGCAATACCTCTGCCGCGACTGGAAATTATTTCAATGAAGAACTAGTGCGTATCCTGGCTGATAACGATCCATCACTGCTGGGGAACAGTTTTCCGCGCTAAACTACTGGGGTGAGTATTCGGTCCCTGCTGATTGCATTCATTCTTCTGATATCTCTGGGATCTCCGCGAGGTTTCGCCCAGCAGTCCTCCTCTTCCGCCGGAACAAGCAAAACGTCCACCCATTCCAGCTCACATTCCGCCAAATCCCAGTCGCCTGCCGCTAAGAAAAAGCAACAGCAGGCTCTGGCAAGAAGGCTCCATCGCGTTAACAGAGCCTTTGTCGCCTCCGCCTCGCTGAAACCCATGGCTCGCCAGCTGCTCGAAAACCGCAGCCCCGCTGCCTACGCCGGAGTGGAAGCATACGCCAGAAACCACGCCGCCGATGATGCCGGCATGCTGGCCAATCTCGTTCTCGGCTACGCCCATATTCTGGATCGCGATTATGCCAAGGCCCTTCCCGCCCTCAAAAAGTCCCAACCACGAGCCGATGAGCTCGCCGACTACGTAGCCTATTTCACGGCCATGTCAAAGGGCGCGCAGGGTGATGCTACCGGCGTCATCTCGTCACTGCAGGATTTTGATCAGAAATATCCCAACTCCATCTTTTCCCGCGACGCTTCTGTGATCTACTCCAGTGCGCTTGTGGTCGAGCAACGCCCGGACGAAGCGGTGGCAGTCCTTCTGCAACACCGCTCTCCGCCGCGCGCCGACGTCGAACTGGCTCTGGGTCGCGCATACCTCAAGGCCGGGAATCCAGAAAAGGGATGGGAATCGCTGCGCCTGGTTTACTACACCATGCCCATAGCAGCAGAAGCGGACGCGGCCGGAACTGAGTTGCAATCTTCCGCTGCTCCCGCCGCCAGCATCGCAGACCGCAAGACGCGAGCAGATCTGCTCGCCCAGGGAAAGCGCTATCGCGACGCAGCCGCCGAATATCGCAGCCTGCAGTCCGACGCCACTACTCCCGATTTGCAATATGCTACCCAGGTAGCGCTGGGATCAGTATTGCGCCATATCGATACTCAGCAGGCTCGCTCGTATCTGGAGAGCTTGAATCTTCCGCCGGGCGAATGGAATGCTCAACGCCTGTACTTGATCGGCGATATCGCCCACAACTCTGGAGACGATGATGGATTCCTGCAATACCTCGGTCAACTGCGGCAGGCAGGGCCCACGAGTCCGTGGCTGGAACAAGCTCTGCTGACCGCCGGCAACATGTTTCTCCTGAAACGTGATTACGACCACGCCATCGACTATTACCGCGAACTGGATGAGCGCTTCCCTAAGGGCAAGGTCGCGCATTACGCCCACTGGAAATCCGCCTGGCTGAATCTTCGCCAGGGACGGAATGATGAAGCCAGCCATGCCTTCGAGCAGCAGCTTGCCAACTACCCGGACTCCGCCGAGGTACCCGCCGCTCTCTACTGGCGCGCTCGTATGGCGGAGGAGCAACAGAACGCACCCGTAGCCCGCGCTTACTACGCCAAGCTGGTAGAGCGCTTTCCCAACTACTATTACGCCGACTGCTCGCGCGATCGCCTGCGCATTCTCGGTGATGGTGATCCCACCCCCGATGTCACCCTCGTCCAGATCCCCCCGCTGCGGGTGAGCACGAACTATTTCGATTCGCCACCGGCCGACGATCTCCGCGTCGAGAAAGCCAAGTTGCTGGAGAATGGCGGCATGGTGGACTTCGCCGTTCGCGAATTGCAGGCAGCCGCTAGCGGCGGCCAGACCTGGGCGATTGGTAAGATCGCCGAGATCTATCAGGACAGCGGAGCTTACCATCGCTCACTCAATTATATGAAGCGGCAGATCCCCACTTATTTCGCCATGCAATTTGACCAGCTGCCGCGGCCCTACTGGGAGATCTTGTTTCCACGTCCTTACTGGACCGACCTGAAGCGCTATTCGGTGCAAAACGGCCTCGATCCCTTTTTGGTAGCTTCGCTCGTCAGGCAGGAATCGGAATTCAATCCTGGCGCAGTCTCACACGCCAACGCTATCGGCCTGATGCAATTGTTGCCGGGAACCGGGCGTAGCATGGCGAGGTCGATGAAGATTCGGCATTTTCGCGCGGAACAATTGCTGGTGCCACAAACCAACCTGCAGATGGGCACGCGCTACTTCAAAGACCTGGTGGATAAATTCGGAGGCCGCCTCGAGTACGCTCTCGCCGCTTATAACGCAGGCACCGATCGCGTAGAATCCTGGCTCGCCGACGGCCACTATCGCGACCCGCAGGAGTTCGTCGAGTCCATTCCCTTCACCGAAACCCGCGAATACGTGCAAGCCATCCTGCGCAACGTAACCGTCTACCGCAAGCTGTACAAAACCCCCTAACAAGTTGGGCCTTGGAATTTGGAGGTTAGAGTTTAAAACCCCTGAGCGTAGAGGCTGTGATCCTGAGCCACGCGCCCGGTGTTTTTTCTCGACCTCCGTTGTCATCACGAGGAGCACATAGTTCGACGAGAATCTGCTGTTCTGTCCGGCGCCATGCCACTCAGCATCAGGTCTTAGGCCAGTAATAATCTACCCTTAGGCGGACAACTCAAAGTCACGCTTCGCATCTTTATGCCCACTGGCGAAAGGAATTTCCGGGACCAGGCCCGGTTATTAGGTCGAAGGATATTTTGCGCCTGACTCGCGACTACGTACGCTGTCTGCTCGTGCTCTTATATTTGCTCCTGCTGTTAATATTTCTCGCCCTTCTCACCGCCTGCGGCAGTAGTCACGGAACGCTAGAGCCCGCCGACAATGCTGGCCCCTCGACCCCATCGAATCCACCGCCCGCAAGCGGTCCGGCCTCTACCACAACTTTGCAGGCAGAAACCGCCAACAACTCCAGCGCCAGCGATACATTTGCCCCGCCGCTAAACGGACTGCCGAAGCCCACCAACGTCAGCAAAGTGGACTCGCACTCGCTGCTCTACAGCGGATCAACCACCCAGATCTACGCACACCTGTTGGGTTGGTTCGGCGAATCCGGACACATGGATGTTGGCTATAAGTCCAACGATCAGGCCCAGGTGCACCGGCAGGTCGAAGACATGGTAAGTCGCGGGATCCAGGGCGCCATCCTCGATTGGTTCGGTCCCAATGAGAGCGTCGTCAACGGTACCGCTATGGCTCTGCGCACCGAAGCCGAAGCGCATTCCGGATTCCAGTTCGCCGTCACGGAAGATGCCGGCGCCCTGTTCGATGCCGCCAAGGCCAATGGCTGCGATGTCACGGCTCAGCTTCTCGACGATCTGAATTACATCAATACGCAGTTTGTCCCTTCCTCGGCATATCTGCGCGTCAACGGCCGCCCAGTGATCTTCATGTTTGGCGTAGACGCCTACTACGTCGATTGGAATCAGGTTCGCTCCAAGGTCGCCAATGACCCCATGTTGCTGTTTCGCGGCGTTGATGGCCTCACTCGGCCCATCAGCGACGGCGCATTTCAATGGGAAGATACCAACGCCGACCCGTTCCATCCCGCATCACCCAACCCATTCGATCCCGCGCTCGGGGCGCAGGACGCCTTCTATAAGACAAGTGCAGCCGGCCGCTTCGTGGTTGGTTCCGTCTATCGAGGCTTTAACGACTCGCTGGCTCCCTGGGGAATCGACCGATTCGTGCATTCGCGCTGCGGCCAGACCTGGCTCGACACCTTCGGCGAGATTGGGAAGTTCTATTCCAGCAGTTCGCAGTTGCCAGCGCTTCAGATCGTGACCTGGAATGACTATGACGAAGGCACAGCCATCGAGACCGGCATTGATAATTGTGTCTTCCTTCAGCCCAGCATCTCCGGAAATCAACTCAGCTGGAGTGTTGGCGGCGGGCCTGAAAGCACCATCGATCACTACACTGTCTTTTCCAGTGCCGACGGGCAGAACCTCGCCAAGCTCGCGGATGTACCGGTCGGCACGCACTCGCTCGACCTCAGTTCTTTCAACCTTACATCCACGACGTTGTTCATAAAGGCTGTAGGCCGTCCAAGTATTCAGAACAAAATGTCGCCCGCAATCGCGTTCCGCGCCGGTGATCAGCCGCCGGTGGTTAACATCGCGGTCTCGCAGCCGCAGCCGCTCACCATCACGGTCTCAACTGCCGGATCCACCGATCCTGACGGCTCACTCGCAAGCTCCACGATCGATTTCGGAGATGGCACCGCTGCAGCCGCGGGTCCTAGCGCGACCCATACCTACCAGAGCGTGGGCACTTACGACATCACTGCCACTGTCGTCGATAACGCTGGAGCATCCTCGGTAGCCATTCAACGCGTTTCCGCCAAAGGCACCGCGGCTGGAGTAACGATCTTCTCCCCCACTTCCGGAAGTGTTGTGAACTGGCCCACTCCCAATTTCGTGGGATCGGCCGATATGGCAAACCCCATCAAGCAAATGAATGTCCTGGTCTCCGGCACGCAGATCTATGCCAGCGACATGGACGTACTGAATACGCCGCTAAAGATCTACTCTGGCAACCAGCATGTTGAAATACAGGCGGTTGACGCGACGGGCGCCACAGCTTCGAATGCGGCCGACGCTAGCGCCGAGCCAGGAGATCCTGCGCCTGTGCCTGCAATCCAGGTAACACCGCTGCCGCAGGTCGGGGCCAATACCGTGCTGCTGTGCGGCGCGAACTGGCAAGCTCCCAATCGTTTCGTCAATGCTTATCGCTGGACGTTCTCAGATGGCAACTCGCCCGCATTCGTCCCTGGCGTGGTTCACACGTTCCCCACTTCAGGAACGTTTTCGGTGACCGAGCAGGTCATCAATGAATTCGGCGCGCCCGGCTCGATCACGCAAAGCGTTACCGTGAGCGCCGCCAGCACGGCTCGGGCCACCACCACTGTACACATCCAGGACGAGCAAACGCAGAAGCAGAACTTGCCTATCCGCCTGCCTCAGTCAAGATGATCGCTTTGCTTGTCATCATGAGCGGGTGAAGGCGCCCCGCAGTGAACTATTGAAATACAGAGATTCTTCGCTACGCGCGACCCCGGGCTGTGCCCGCGAGAAGAGCCCGTCGCGGTCGCTCAGAATGACCCCTCAAGATTTGATCAGGGCGGCGGTTGCCGCGCTGACGTTTCCACACCCTGCAATGCCTCGAGGAAACCGGCCTTCAGTACCGCGGAGATTCCTCCCGCCCTACCCCATCTTCGCCGGCTTAGGCGGAAAATCAGCGTACCCAGGAGCAACATCCTTCAGGTTGGGCGTGATGTCGGTAAAGAAAACTCTCGGATCACCTAGCACCCACTGGAACGCGCCTCCAAGCATCGCCAAAAAGAGCGGATCGGCCCAGGTCTCTTCGCGGTGCCCGAGGGACGTATAGAAAACCTTGCCGCGCGAGTATTGCTTTGCCCAAGTCGAGGGATAAGGCCGTCGCTCATAGAACGAGCCTTTCATCCCAGCCGTATCCTGGACCAGCAGAACATGAAGATCAGGAGGAAACTCCTTCATCGAGTACCATTCTTCGGTCAGCTCCCACTTGTCGGGAAAGTCCTTCATGCCGGGAAAATCTTTGTCGGGGACAATGAGCTTAGCCTTTTGTTGCTCGCCATGACCAAGAAACTCGCCCCCCAGCATCTGTATGTAGGCATCGGCATGGATCCCGTGATTCTCATAGCGTTCGGAAAGATCGGGCGGATCGGGCTGCGTGTGGAACGTATCAGCCGCCGAGTGAATTCCAATAAACCCCTTCCCATTGCGGACCGCGTCCAGAAAGACTTGCTTGCCCTCGGCAGTCATGGGCGGATTTTTGTCCGTGCCAGCCTGCGTAAGGTCGCCGCTGGTGAAAAACACAAACCCGTCAAAACTCGAAATCCGCTCTGGCGTGAAGATGCTGCCATCCTTGGAGGCGGTAAGTTCGAACTCCCCCTTGGTGGCAAGGTCAGTGAATGTGCGCTCGACCAGGCTAGTGCCCTTCGCGTCCGGTTTGACCACGGAGTGTTCGTAGCCTGACGACTTGGTGAACAGCAAGACGCGTTTCTTTCTCGGCTGCTTCGCTTTCCCTGGCGGTTTCTGGCTCCAGGCATCATCGGGCAGAGCCGATGCGAGGGCTAGGCTCAGACCGCCAAGCAGCAGGTCGCGACGATTCATCCGGCCTCCAAAAGGAATGATGGGGAGAGGACTCGATGATATTCCAGCGGCCGCGGCGCTCCAAGCCCGCTGGTTTGATCACCGTGGTGACCGAGAGAGAAGTAGGAAGTAGGCTCGGGTGAAGTAGGAAGTAAGATGAGTAGGAAATTCGATCGGGTACTTCACCCGATCACACTTCACCCGATCTGACTTCCTACTTCAGTCGTAGTATTCCAGCCCAAGATGCGTAATCAGTTCCTCGCCTTTCAAGTGGCGTAACGTATTCTTCAGTTTCATAAGCTGGATAAACAGATCGTGTTCGGGGTAAAGCCCCGGCGCGGTCATGGGTGACTTGAAGTAGAAGCTGAGCCACTCCTGAATTCCCCGCCCCCGCAGCTCCGCGCTGCGCTGCGCCAGATCGAGGAAGAGCACCAAATCAAGAACGATGGGGGCTGCGAGGATGGAGTCGCGGCACAAGAAATCCACCTTGATCTGCATCGGATAGCCCAGCCATCCGAAGATATCGATGTTGTCCCAGCCTTCTTTGTTATCCCCCCGCGGCGGATAATAGTTAATCTTCACCTTGTGGCAGATGTTCCCGTACAGCTGCGGATACAAGTCCGGCTGCAGAATGTACTCTAGCACCGACAGCTTGGACTCTTCCTTGGTCTTGAAAGAAGCTGGATCGTCCAGCACCTCGCCATCGCGGTTGCCCAGAATATTGGTGGAGAACCAGCCGCTCATCCCCAGCAGCCGAGCCTTGAATCCCGGGGCCAGGATCGTTTTCATCAGCGTCTGACCGGTCTTGTAATCCTTGCCGCAGATAGGCGCGTGCTGCTCACGCGAGAGCTCGTACAGCGCGGGAATGTCCACGGTCAGATTGGGAGCCCCATTTGCAAACGGCACGCCTTCCTGCAGGGCTGCGTACGCGTAGATCATCGAGGGTGCGATGTTCGAATCGTTCTTTTCCAGGCCCTTCTCAAATTTCGCCAGCGAACTGTGAACTTCGCTCGGCTGCAGGAAGGCTTCCGTCGACCCGCACCAGACCATCACCAACCGCTCCGCCTTGCTGGTCTTGCGAAACCTGCGGATATCGTCACGCACCTGCTCCGCCAGGTCCATCTTCGACTTTCCCCTCTTCTTGTTGGGACCATCGATGTTGCGAATGTAGTTATGGTCGAAGACCGCGGTATGCGGCTTGATCGACTCCAGAAAAGGCTTGATCTGATCAAGCAGCGTGCGCTCGAGGACGCCGGCTTTGACTGCGGCCGAGTACATGTCGTCCTCGAAGATGTCCCAGCCGGTAAAAACCAGGTCGGGAAGCGCAGCCAGTTGAACAAATTCCTTGATTTTGGGCGACTTGCCTTCGGTTCGTTTGCCCAGGCGTATTGTGCCCATCTGCGTCAGTGAGCCAATGGGTTCGGAGAGCTTCTTGCGCACCGCTTCGACACCCGCCACAAACGTCGTGGCTACCGCCCCCATGCCGGGAATCATGATTCCCAGCTTGCCCTTCGCGGGCGCGATCTCGGAGGAGTTGGTACTAGTCGCAGAGGAAAGAGTCTTGCGGCCGCTGCGCGCAGCAGACACGTGCTTCATTGCCATCGAACATCCTTATGAGTGCCAAGGTGAGGAACAAACCAATTATCTTCGCGTATCTGCAGGAGATTTGCAACGCGACCAGGAAATCACTCTGATCAATTTGCAGGACCATAAAAAGTCCATTTTTGAAACACGAAGTAGTAAGCGCACCTGAAGGAGATTCCCCATATGATCCCCAAAACTGTAAGGAGAGGCCATTTGCTGTGGGGAAATCCAAAGAGATATGGCCTTGTCGTAAGCCAAAAGTAAACTTCTAGCAGGAAAGAAAGAGCAAACGAAAATATGCAGGTGAGAGCTGTCAGCTTAATCACTAACATGGCTGGGCCGCCTCGATTGTTTTTCCGGTAATACTCTCATAGTTGGTCAAGTACTCGACACGATTCATCCTCGAAATGTGAACCTTTTAAAGCGGTTGCCGACCGCTGGTTGTGAGAACTACCATTCCCCCGAGGTGAAGCGATGATTACCGGCCTCCACGCGCTCATCTACTCCCCCGAAGCGGAGAAGGTCCGCATTTTCTTTCGTGACGTGCTCAAATTCCCTTTCGTCGATGCCGGCCATGGCTGGTTGATCTTTTCCCTGCCACCAGCCGAGTTGGGCATTCATCCAACCGAGGGTCAAGCAGCCAAAAGTGATCCGCATCACGAGCTCTACCTGATGTGCGACGACCTCCAGGCGACGATCGCCGATCTGAAACGCAAGGGAGTGAAATGCAAGCCGGTCACGGAAGCAGGATTCGGTTTGGTTACGTCGATTGAGATTCCCGGCGGCGAGCTTGGTCTTTACCAGCCCAGGCATCCCACCGCCATCGGAAAATGGGAGTAAGGCTATGGAGGTCTTGTGGCTGCGACAAACAAAGTTGGGGTAGTTACCGGATCATCCAGCGGCATCGGCTTACTGTCGGCACTGGAGTTGGCTCGCCGCGGCTATCAGGTCGTGGCGACGATGCGTGATCCCGATCGCCGCTCACGCCTGGACGAGGCGGCCAAGAACGGCCTGACACCCCGCATTGATGTGCGGCGTCTCGACATCACCGAATTTGATTCCATTCCCGAAGTTATTGCCGCTATCGTGCGCGACCATGGCCGCATTGACGTGCTGGTCAACAACGCCGGCTTTGCCCTGGGTGGATTTGCCGAAGACATTCAGCTGGAAGAGCTGCGGCAGCAGTTTGAGACCAATTTTTTCGGCCATGTAGCCACCACTAAAGCCGTGCTGCACACCATGCGTGCACAGCAATCCGGGCACATCATCATGGTTAGCTCTATTGTCGGACGGGTGGGCCAGCCGGTGATCAGCAGCTATTGCGCATCCAAGTTTGCGCTGGAGGGCTGGAGCGAATCGCTGCGCATCGAAACCCACTCACTCGGCATTCGCGTGGCTCTGGTCGAGCCCGGTTCTTTCGAGACCGACATATGGACCCGCAACACGAAAGTCGCCGAGCAAGCCACCCATCCCGATTCCCCCAATCGCGAACGTGGCCGCCGCTTTAGCGAATTCATTAAGAGCCAGGGCGGAAGCCGGCCTTCGGCTGACTGCGTTGCCAGGCTGATTGCCGATATCGCCGAGGACCCCAATCCTCGGCTCCGATACATGATTGGCAAAGACGCCAAAATCCAATGGTGGTTCCGCTCGCTGGTGCCCTGGCGGCGCTACGAAAAAATGGTGGCGAAAGCGGTGAAGATCGACTGAGCGGCACAGCCATCAGCACTCAGCAGTCAGTTAAGAACTGTCATCTTGAGCAAGGACGGGCATACCAACCCGTCCGAGTCGAAAGACCTGGTGTTTTGTTCTTCGCCAAGCTAGCGGGCCCGTTTAAGACCACGTGAATATAGCTTAGACTCGCTGTTTGTTAGCTGAATGCTGACTGCGATTACTGTGGCTGATCCATCGGCACCAGCACCTCACATAGCTGCGCGATGGCTTGGCGCTGTTCCGGCGTGATCGTCACGAATTCTACGCCGTAGCGGTTCTCTTTCCGGTGACGCACGGTGCAGTACATGCGCAGCGGCTTTTTGGCGGTGGGAAGTGAAAACTCCACTGAGATGATCTCTCCCGGTATCAGTTCCCCGGCATCAATCTCGACCGCACCTCCACCCTCGCTTAAGTCAGTGGAACGCCCACGCATGATCGTGTTAACGCCCGAGCGAAGAACATTCACCAGAATTGGCACCGAGATCGCATAGCGCTGCAGGCAACGCGTGATTGGCCACTTCAGGTTGTTACCCGGGCCAACCAGCTGCTCAATCGTAGTGGTCAGGCGGTTGTGGTTCTCTCCTTTGTGGACGAAAGCGTCCGCAAGTTCCAGTGCCCGCTCTGGAACCGTCGCCGGAAATGCCGACAGCACAATGACTCGCGCCTGCGGCTGCAGCGCCTTAATTCGCTCGATCACGGTTACAACATCGAGATCCAATACCGGGTGATCGATAATGGCAGCGTCGATGGGAATCGATTCCAGGACCTCCAGCCCTTGCTGCCCGCGCGGCGTCGTATGAACGCGATACCCAAACGCTTCCAGCAGCGAGCGCCGGCGTTCCAGTTCATGCTCCTGGTCATCGATGTAGAGCAATGATTTCTTGATGCTGCGGCCAATCTGAATGCAATGCAGTCCAATCTGGCCCTCGCGGGCCGTTCCAGGCTCACCGATCCAGACCACGCGAAACCGGCCTTGGTTATCACCGTTCTGCACTCCCAGAATGGCGCCCACCGTAACCGGATGTTGCAGCCCTCTTAGACGGGCGCCTCGGGAAGAGATGTCCAGCGTCTGCACCTGCTCCATAAAGACGTGACCATCCCCATCGATACCCCAGACAAGGGTGGTCAGACGCAGCGGTGTGCGTTCTTCGTGACGGTGGCCCATTATCGCAACCATCGTAGAACGGAGGTCACCGTACGCCAAATTACTGACGTAACACCTAAGTAAACTAGCGGAAGCCGGCGTTAATCGTAGGAAGAGACTCCGCGGCAGCGACCTGTAGAGAGCGCAGGAGGGAGAAGATCGCAATTCTCCACCTTCCGCCAAGCGCGGGCGGAAGGGTGGGCCACCCCGGCTGCTTTTCCCTGGGATCTACTGGGAATCAACAGCGGTCTTTATGGCCAGCTGGAGCGCTTCTTCTCGGGAGCGATTTGCGAACCTGGATTCGAACCTCCCGAAGCTTGTGCGAAGACGGTGTTTAAGTCCGCGGGGTTAAAAGGCTTGCTGGGATCGAGCACCGGTTGGCCGTTGGATGGATTGCGGAAGGCCTCCTCATCAAGCGGCTGTTTGATGTCGGCCACGATGGGCAGTACTACACGCAGCGCCTCAATTTCCTTCTCCAGGCGCTTAATTTCCAACTCCTTGATCCGCAGGACCTCGCGCAAGGCCTCATACACAGTCTTCATGGTTTACCTCTTTGATACGGGAACTAATGTCAATTTTGGCCAGGATCGCCGGAGAAAGGTACATTGTCACCAGATGATCTTCTAGCCCCGGGGCGTGCCGGTTTAGGTTCGCACGAAAGATAGCACGAACGGAGCTTGCAATCACAGGGCATCGTGCAAAATAATGCCATGGGCCACAACCTGATAAGCCACAGTCACTTGGACGGCTATCAGGGTCCCGAATCTTGATATCGAATGACAAGCCGAGCAGTAGTCGCGGCCTGCACCGCATACGTGTGCGCGCCTCCGGCGCCCCAGCTCCCGACTGGGACGCCCTGCAGGTCCTTCTCGCCTTCGCTTATACCATTCAACAAGAAGAGCTTCGCATTGTTCCGCAACGGCGGACTGATGCTCCTCTCCGCGCCGCCCAGTTGCTTCCCGTTCCGCCCATCGTCCACGGCGACATTGAGAGCGTGCTGCACCGTATCGCCGCCAGCGTTCAGAATTTAACTGGAGCCTCCGGTGCCGCAATCGCGCTCGGCCGCACCGATTCCATGATCTGCATTGCGCGCAGCGGTTCGCATGCGCCCGAGGTTGGCTCCTACCTCGATGCAACTCGTGGCCTTGCCGGCGAATGTGCACGTTCAGGCGAGCCTCGGATCTGTGTAAACACATCCACCGACACTCGCGTCGACCCCGTCAGTGCCCGCAAGCTGGGCATTGGATCCATGGTGTACTACCCGCTGCGCTGGCGGTCGGAGTTGATGGGCCTGCTGGGTGTTTTTTCCGAGAGAGCCTATCAGTTCCAATATCGCGACGTGCGGGCCCTGCGCTTTGCCGAAGCGCTGGTTATCGACGCGCTGAATCAGAATCCCGAAGACACAGATTTCGCACTTTCTCACGGCCCCTCCGCCACTGCAGCCGACCCCAAAGCTGCGTTTGTTCACGTCCCGCAGAGCCTCAAGACGTCAGAACTCGACCTTGGGCCGGTATTGGAGCTGCCACCCAACACCGCGCCCCCAATTACCAGCGGAGTATTCATCAACAAGCCCGTGGCCGGGACGCTGGAAGATGGCCGCTCGCCACTGGAGTCGCTGGCAAGAGTAGAGATGCCGGAGCCAGCGGAGAAACCGCCGTCACCGCCTGCGTCTGCTGCGGCATCGCCCATTCTCGAGCACGCGGAGGAAATCCTTTCCGATCCTGAACCCCAGGCAAATTGGCAAGAGGACCTGGATGACGTTAGCTGCGTGGTGCGCCATGCCCATACCGTAGGAGAAGCCGAGCCTGCCACAGCTCCAGTTCCCTACTGGACACCCAAGCCGCTCCCGGATGCCAGCGACCGCCAACTAGGCGGCCTGGCGTTTCTGCTGAGCGCTCTGGTGGCGGTGATGTTTGCTGGCGCCTGGATGTGGCGCTTGCCGATGGTCGACTGGATGCAATCGCATTTCGCTCTGCACGCAAAGAAGCCGACTGTCAATGCGAGCACCAAGACCGAAGCTGAAGGTGCCAAGCCCGACGCCGCCGCGCCCAGGCCTATGCAAACCGCGGCCGCGCTCAATCCTGAGGAGCTCACCGCCAAGGACAGCCGGCAACTGCTCGAGCATGTGCAATACTGGGCCGGGCCGGGCTATTCGCGGATGACGATCCAGCTGGAAAAATCCATCAAGTATTCGTCCAACCGGGTTCACGACCCGGAGAGAGTCTATTTCGATCTGGACACCCGGCTTCTGGACGTGCATGAAAAACAGTTCGCGGTGGACGACAGCCTAATCCGCAGCATTCGCATGGGCGAATACAAGCCCGGCATGACCCGCATTGTCTTTGATTTGAAGGTTGCTGGCTCTTACACTGCATCGCTGGCCGACAATCCCCCTCGTCTGATCATCGAATTTTTTGAGAAAGAAGCACACTCCAGGAAGACGCCGGCGCAGGTAACTTCGCCCGCCCAGGAAGTGGCGCAATGGCAAGCTTCTGCGCAGTCCATTTCCGATCCGGCGGAACATCCCGGTCGCATCAAAATCGTGGTTGATCCCGGCCACGGCGGGCACGACACCGGCTCGGTTTCCAGCGCTGGGCTGATGGAAAAGGATCTGACCTTAGACGTAGCCCAGAAACTTGGCCACCTGTTGGAGAAGGAACTGGGCGCTGAGGTGATCTACACGCGCACCGACGATCGCTTTGTGGCGCTCGATTCGCGTGTAGCCACCGCTAACGATGCTCACGCCGACTTCTTTATTTCCATTCACGCCAACAGCAGCCAATACAAAACTGTCAACGGAGTCGAGACCTTCTACTTCAACTCTTCTTCTGAAGCCATGGAAAGCGTCAAGGTCTCGCCCTTGCCCACCGGCGTGAGCGCGGCCAATTCGAGCAGTAAGGCCGCAGCCCGCCGCTTCGCGACTGATGTTCAGAAGTCTCTGCTCCGCGCTCTCTCGCGCAAGGGGAACCCGATGCGTGACCGCGGCATCAAAACCGCCCCCTTTGTGGTTTTGCGCGAAGCACAGATGCCCGCCGTGTTGGCGGAAATAGCCTTCATGACCAGCAAGACCGATGCCGTCAATCTGATGACCGATAGCTATCGGGAAAAAATTGCCGAAGCCCTCTACACCGGCATTGCCAACAACGTCCAGCGCACGCGCACCCTCGCCAAAGCCGGTCCGTCCGGCGCACAAGCAGGAATGAACTAATGCGAAGTTTGAAGTCAGAACTTAGAAGTTGGCGGGGGCATGCTGAGCCCGCCTAGCGGGCGAAGCATCTGTGTCAGCAGGCCGGGCGTCCCATTCGATCCCACTTCACCTGATCACTTGATCGCACTTCTCACTTCACCCGATCTAACTTCTTTCCTGTCCTCATTGCCGCCGTCCAGATTGCCCGATTACCATTTACTCGCTTCGGATTTCTATGACCACTCAAATTGTCCGTGAACCGCGCTGGCCCGCATTCATCGCCATGTTGGCCGATGCCCTCGTGTATCTCGCCATGCCGCCGCGACTCTCCGTTGGTCCGGATTGGCTGCTGTTGGCAATTATCTTCCTCTTGCTGATTCCCATAGTGTCTTCCTACCACCTCGGCCGCTACGATGTGACCCGGACTCTTACCTTCGTCGCCAATGCGGTGATTACAGCGGCCCTGATCACGTCTTTAGCTCTGCTGATTTCAGGCCTGCCGCAACATCGTGATCCGCCGGGCACCCTCTTACGCTCGGCAATCGCACTCTGGATCACTAATGTTCTGGTGTTCGCGCTCTGGTACTGGAAACTCGATGCCGGTGGTCCTAGCCGGCGAGAACGCAGGGATGGCGCCACGAGAAGCTCGTTCCTCTTCCCGCAGATGTTGCGGGACCCAGACTCTTCCTGGTCGCCGCATTTTGTGGACTATCTATTTCTCGCCTTCAACACCAGCACGGCCTTCTCGCCCACTGACACTGCCGTGCTCTCCCGCGGCGCCAAACTGGGCATGATGTTGCAAGCAACCATCTCGCTCATCATCGTCGTTCTGCTGGCCGCACGCGCCGTCGGCATCCTGTGAAGTACGATCTCGCTTCTCGCGATCTCACTTCGCCCGATCACCCGATCCCACTTCCTCCGATCTTACTTCCGCTGTCCGCATCCTGTGCTGCCAGCGCGACCACACGAACCACAGCAGTCCCGCGACCAACACAACCACAATCACTGCATCGAAACGATGAAACCAGGCTTTCAGCCGCGGATCGGTGTTCCACCGCTCTCCCAGCTTCAATCCGATCCAGGCCAATCCCAGGCACCACGGCCAGGATCCCACAAAGGTGTAGATGTGAAATCTCAGCTGCGGCATGCGCGCAACTCCCGCAGGCAGCGCGATAAACGTGCGAATCACCGGCAGCAGGCGGCTGATGAACACCGCGCTATTGCCGTAGCGCGCAAAGAAGCGGTCGGCCCACGCCAGTTCGCTTTCGCTGATGAGCACATACGCGCCATACTTCTCCACCAGTGGACGTCCGCCGTGGTAGCCCACCCAGTAAGCTACGGCGGACCCGAGATTACATCCCAGAGCGCCAAACGTCGCCACCCACAGCAGCTTGAAGCGCCCGACATACACCAGGTAACCGGAGAACGGCATGATCACTTCGGAGGGCAGGGGGATGCAGGCCGACTCAATAGCCATCAGCAGCATGATGCCGAGATATCCGCTTCCGGAGATGACCGCGATGATGAAGCCGCTCAGTGCGGCAATGATCTGTTCAATCATGAAAAAGTGAGGCAGGCGGTATTCAGAAGTCCTCAGAATCCTGCGTGAAGCTATAACCGGGCAAGGTTACACCCTCACCGGTCTTCTCCACTTTAATGCGAATGGTGTCTCCCGAGGCTGCAGTAGCGTCGGCGTTACGCAGAATGACATATTGTGTGAAGACTTCGTTGTAGACCTTGGTGACGAGATAGGTTCGGGAGTCAGCCTGGTTGCGCCAAACCTGTCCCAACTGAATTGCTTTGACTGCCATAGGCACTTAGAGACTAACTACCCCGAGCCGTAGAGTCAATGGAAGTGGTGGTTCCGAAGGTGCATGCCGTCGCAATCTCAGTTGCATTGAACCAAAAGCTCTGTCGTGTTTCGGAGCTCGTCCCAACTCTTTCTAGCTGCCTTCAAGTCACAGCTAACTTCTCGAAGCGCAGCGCGTCTGTGGAACAGAGAAATCTCTCACGCAGGAGGAATATGAGGAGAGTTCAGATCACCTGTACGCTCATGGCTTCCCTTCTTCTGGTGGCGATGAGCGTATTGGCTGCGGATAAGAATACGGCTAATGTCACCATCTCTGACGCGGTCACGGTTGGCAGTTCGCAGCTTGCTCCTGGCGATTACAAACTGAGCTGGGAAGGTGCTGGTCCCGAGGTGCAAGTCACCTTTACTCGTGGGAAAACCTCGGTTACCGCGCCCGCGACGATCACCGATCAAACCAACTCTTACGGCAGGACCGCCGTCATCGTTAAGCAAGAGAATGGTTCGAAGGTCCTGACCTCAATCCAACTCCCCAAACGGCAACTGATCTTGGAAGGAGAACAGACCCAGGCGGGACGCTGATCTCAAGGCTGCCAGACGCCGGATCAGCCTCTTTAGCTATGCGAAACCCGCGAGCCGCCTGAACTTTGTGCGGCTCGCTCCCTCATTTACACTGGCACCGTGTTCGCCGAGATTGTCGCCATCGGTTCG
Source organism: Terriglobales bacterium (assembly GCA_035624455.1). NCBI lineage: Bacteria > Pseudomonadati > Acidobacteriota > Terriglobia > Terriglobales > Terriglobales bacterium. The sequence goes on along the minus strand of DASPRM010000028.1, from coordinate 39,926 downwards.
GAGCTGCTCACGCCGAACTTTCAGGACACCAATTCGCTCTATCTCACCGACAAGCTCAACTCGATTGGTGTGCAGGTGGCATTCAAGACCGTAGTCGGCGATCATCGCCAGCAAATTGCCGACGTGGCACGCGCGGCCCTGCGGCGCGCCGACATCGTTATCTTCATGGGCGGTCTGGGTCCAACCGAAGACGATCTCACTCGCGAAGCTGTGGCCGATGCGCTCGGCCGCGAACTCAATCGCGATCCGCAATTGATTACCGAACTGTACACCATGTTCGCGGCGCGCCGTCGCCGCATGCCTCCCAATAACGAAAAGCAGGCAGATCTGATCGAGGGCGCGGTAGCTTTGCGCAACCAACTTGGCACGGCGCCGGGCCAATGGCTGGAGGCCGCAGTCGAGGGCCGCAACCGCTATGTGATGCTGCTGCCCGGCCCGCCTTATGAGATCCGGCCCATGTTCGACGAGCAGTGCTTGCCGCGCCTGCGCGAAAGAATTCCGTCCCAATACATCGCCCGCCGCGTGCTGCGTATCGCCATGATCGGTGAGTCGGACGTGGATGCCCGAGTGGCCCCCATCTATAAAGCCGCCGAGGGCGTGGACACGACTATTCTTTCCTCCGGCGGCGAAATCTCTCTGCATCTCAGCACACGGGCGAGTTCGCAGGATGAAGCTGAAAGCCGCGTCGAGGACTTGGCGGTCAAGCTAGAGGATGAATTAGGCGATCACGTCTTCTCGCGCGGAGAAAGCCTGGAGCAGATTGTTGGCTATTATCTGCAACTCAAAAATGCCACTATCGCCGTCTCTGAATCCTGTACCGGCGGATTGCTGGGCGCGCGCCTGACCTCTCCCCCTGGGAGTTCGCGATATTTCCTCGGCGGCGCCATTGTTTATTCTGATGATCTCAAGACGCTGTTTGCTAATGTCCCCCCCCTGTTAATCGCGCAGCATGGGGCAGTTTCCGAGGAGGTCGCTGGGGCACTCGCCGAAGGTGTGCGTGACGAGACGGGGGCGACCATCGGTGTGGGAATCACAGGCATCGCCGGCCCAACCGGGGGCACCCCAGAAAAGCCTGTGGGCCTGGTCTTTCATGCTGTCGCAGATGATCAGGGGACAGAAGTCGTGGAACGGCGTTTCCCCGGTGACCGCGAGCGCATTCGCCGTTTTGCTACCCAGCAGGCCCTCGACATGATTCGTCGGCGGCTGATGAAAACATGATGTCTCCACTTCAAGCTGCCATTTGCGTATGCGTATCTTCATAGCTTTGGATATTCCCGAGGAGATTCGCCAGCGCATTATGCGATTCTGCGAAGGACTGCGTGCCTTCGCACCCGACGCTAACTGGGTGCGGCCGGAATCATTCCACCTCACCCTGAAGTTCGTGGGCGAGAAACCGGAGGCGGAAGTCGAAAAACTGAAGTCAGCGCTTCACGCAGTTCGAGGGCAGCCGACCACAGTGGAGTTTCAAGGTTTTGGCTTCTTTCCCAGTCCGACGTCGCCACGCGTTTTCTGGGTAGGAATCCACGGAGACGAACATCTCACTTCCCTGGCCCGCGCCATCGACGAAGCTGCTGCCTCTCTCAGAATCCCTCGCGAGGAGCATGCCTTTCATCCTCACCTCACCCTCGCCCGCGCGGGTTCAGGATCTCCACGCCCCAAGCCAGGAGAGCGCGCCAATCCCAGGCTGAAGCGGCTGGTGGACAAGCTGGCGTCGTTCCCCAGCCCTGAATTCGGCACAATGACGGCGCGGGAATTTTATCTTTATCTCAGCCAGCTCTCGCCCGGCGGAGCCAGGTACACGAAGCTCGAGAAGTTCACACTCGGCTGAGCATCTCGTTTGGTAGTTCCGCGCCCGGGAGAAAGCCCTATAATCTGCGGCTGGGCCTATCTGGCCACAGCGCCGTGATACGTATCTACCTCATCGTCGCCATCGTCTCCTACCTGCTCGGTTCCATTCCTTTTGGCTTCATCCTCGTCCGCATGTTTCGCGGCCAAGATATTCGCCAGACCGGCAGCGGAAACATTGGCGCTACTAACGTGATCCGCTCGGGAGCGAAGTGGCTGGGTGTGATCACATTGTTGCTGGACGCTGCCAAAGGGTACGCAGCCGTCATGCTTTCCCTCTGGCTCGCGTGGCAGCTGACACCACATGGTTCAATTCTCGCCACGCCCGAACAAATCGAAACCAATCAGGTCCTCGGGCAAATCGTCGCCCACAATGCGCATTTCGGATATCTGATCGCCACTGTGGCGGCCGTCTTTGCCATCCTGGGCCACATGTTCCCGATATGGCTAAAATTCAAGGGCGGGAAGGGCGTCGCCACCGGATTAGGAACGTTTCTGGCGATCGCGCCCAAGGCCGTCGGGGTAGTGATAATGATTTTTCTGGCTGTGGTTGTCGCCTCGCGCTATGTTTCGCTCGCCTCCATCATCGCCACTGCCAGCTTTCCTGTGTTTGCATGGCTGCTTTACCGCGGTAGTGCTACTCCGGCTGTGTTGGCGGCGATGTTCGTCGCGGCAGCGCTCATAATTGCCAGGCATCACCAGAATATTCGGAGACTTCTAGCCGGCACCGAACACCGCTTCGAGTTAAAGCAACGATGATGAAAGGACAGCCGTGAGCGACATAGCGGTTATCGGTGCAGGCGCCTGGGGCACCGCCCTCGCCATTGTGATGGGGCGGCAGCATGGCAAGCACAATGTTCGCCTGTGGGCCTTCGAGAAGGAAGTTTGCGATTCAATTACCCAGACCGCTGTCAATCGCCTGTTCCTGTCTGACCTCCCCATCCCTCTGTCGGTCATACCAACTAACAGCCTGGAAGAAGCACTCACCTACGCCGAAATTGTGGTGAGCGTGATGCCTTCGCATCACTGCCGCCGCCTCTTCCAACAGATGGCACCCTACTTGAAGCCTGAGATGATGTTCGTCAGCGCTACCAAGGGCGTCGAAAACGATACCTTGCTGCGGATGACGGAAGTGATCAGTCAGATCATTTGCACTCAAGGCTGGCCGAGCGCGCCCCGCATCGGCGCCCTCTCGGGTCCATCGTTTGCGCGCGAGGTGGCGCGCGGCGACCCCACTGCAATCACGGTGGCTTCGCGAAGTCCCGAATTGGCATCGCGGGTGCAATCCGAGTTCAGCGATCCCAGTTTCCGGATTTACACTAGCGATGATGTCATCGGCGTGGAGCTTGGTGGTGCGCTGAAGAACATCATTGCCATTGCCGCTGGGATCTGCGATGGCCTCGGACTGGGGCATAATACGATTGCCGCGCTCATTACTCGCGGCTTGGCCGAGATCTCGCGACTGGCGGTGGCATGTGGCGCGCGTCCGGAAACCATGTCGGGCCTGGCTGGGCTTGGAGATCTGGTTTTGACGTGTACCGGCGGGCTCTCCCGCAACCGATCCGTCGGTGTAGAGCTCGGTCAAGGGCACCAGCTCAAGCAAATTATTGCCGGCATGCACGGCATGGTGGCCGAAGGAGTGCTCACCACCAACGCCGCCATGGGCTTGGCCAAAAAGATGGGCGTAGAAATGCCCATCACCGAGCAGATGCACGCCATTCTCCATGACGGCCGCGAGCCGCGAGAAGCCATTCGCGAGCTCATGACTCGGCGTGCCACCAGTGAAGTGGCGCTCTACGTTACCTGATGCGCGATGGATTGCACGTTGTGGTGAACGCCAAAATAGAATTCGGCTTTTTGAGTTTCGCTCCATTGGTCGAAGCTAGCAATTCTTGATCTGAGGGCAGGCCCTAGTTGGTGTTCAGGTCTTGTCAGTAAGAAGGGACAAGAAAGATTTCCACGCAAGTCCAGCGTCGGCGCAGCGATCGAATCTCCATCGCCATTGCGATTGAAGTATCCGGCATTGATCTCACAGGTCAGGAGTTCGTCGAACCCGCCCGAACTGAATTCGTGAACATCGATGGTGCCAGCATCCTCATTCGCCGAACCCTCGGGCCAGGCCAGGAGATCGTGATCCGGCGTGTCGGCCACAAGCAGGAGGCTCCTTCCCGCGTCATCGGCCAAGTCGGAATCCAAAGCGAAGGGCACGTCTACGGAGTCGCCCTGCTCAATCCCAGCACCTCTTTCTGGGGGATTCATTTTCCTCCTCGCTCCGAGGCGGACAAGGCTCTGGTGCGCATTTTGCTGGGCTGCTGCGCCTGCGGCACACGGCAAGTGAGCAACCTGGATGAATTCGAGTTCGAGATCTTCGAAGCTAACCATCGTATCTCGCGTTCCTGCCCTAAGTGTGGCGGCCTCACCATCTGGAAGATGGTGGAAGCCGACGAGACCAGCGCCGAACAGACCAAAGAAACATCGCCAGAAGAGACGGCTCCGCCTGAAATTCACGTCCCGCTGCCCAGCCGCGATCGCCGACGCCAGCCTCGCACTCGGATGCGGCTGGCGGCCTGCGTGCGGCAGCCCCTTGGGGTGGAGGATGTGGTCACGGTTGCGGATATCTCTCGCGGCGGCGTGCGCTTCCGCACTTCCAAGCGATATCCCGTGGAGCAGTGGGTAGAGATCGCAGTTCCTTTTACTCCTGGTGGCGCCAATATCTTCGTTCCCGGACGTATCGTGTGGGAGAAAGACTTGGACGATAAGCTCAGGGAATATGGCATTCAGTACGTGAAGTGAATCAGTTCAGGTGAACCCTGGCCCCATCGCATGAGGTGATCTATGAAGCCGCGGAGTTTCGTCATCGCGGTAGCCACAATATTCTTCGCGCTGCACGCTTCTCTTGCCTCCGCCCAGCAGCAGTCGCCTGACGAGCAAGCCGTTTGGAAACTTGAGCAGGCATATTGGAACTACGTCAAGGCCCTCGACCTCGATAGCTACCGCAACTTGTGGCACCCGAATTTCCTGGGCTGGCCTTTGAGTAGTTCCAAGCCCGTGAAAAAGGATCACATTACAGATTGGATCTCGTTGTACACAGCCAAAGGACTGCGGCTGAAGTCCTTCACCCTGACACCCGCAGCCAGCCAGGCCGTCGAAAACCTAATTATTACTCACTATTGGCTGACCTCTCTTTGGGCGGACAACCTCGGCCACGGCGAGCCACAAACACTCAGGATTACTCATACCTGGATTCGAACCAGTGGCGGCTGGCAGATCGTCGCAGGTATGTCAGCCCCCGGCGCTCCTGCACCGTAGCCGTCCAACTCAGACTCGCTAAGCGGTCCCGAATCAGCACTCGCCCGAATCCTCTTAGCTCGCGCAATCATCGCGCTGCAACCCGGTGCTAGACTGAATTCGGAGCGAGAGGGCTCAGCCATGACTCTTTTCGCCTTACATTTCTTCTTTCCCTTCTTCGGGTTTGGTGTCTTCTTTTATTTTGTCCCCACGATCATAGCTGTGGTGCGCAGCAAGCGAGATACGTTCGGCATCTTCCTGCTCAACCTCTTTCTCGGTTGGACCATGATTGGATGGGTTGTCGCGCTCGTCTGGGCTTCCAAGCAGGACATCCCCGCACCCGCCCGCTGATGCCCTCAACAATAATCTCGAATGTCGATTTGCCGATTACAATCTACCCGATCACAAATTCCTTTCCATGGCTGACCTGACCGCATTCATCCTCGCGGGCGGACAAAGCTCGCGCATGGGCCGCGACAAGGCCTTTCTGCCCTTCAACGGCCGCACTTTGCTGGAGCACGCCATTGCGCTGGCTAAAGCAGTTGCGGAAGACGTTGTGCTGATTGGCCAGAGGGCGAAGCTCGATCCTTATGGCGTGGTGACGCAAGACATCTTTCCCGGCTGCGGACCGCTGGGCGGAATTCATGCCGCTCTGAGTTGTACCCAAACCGACCTGAACCTCATCCTCGCCCTCGATACTCCCTTTGTCCCTCCGAAGTTCCTTGCCTACGAAATCGACCACGCGCGCGCTGCCTTGTCCGCCGTGGTCACCTATCCCCGTACCTCCGACCAGTATCAGCCGCTGTGCGCAGTGTATCGCAAGCCGTTTTTGCTCACCGCGGAAGCCGCATTGCAGGCTGGGAGGTATAAAATCGAGCCGCTGCTCGAATCCGTGCCCGCCTGCATTATTGGCGATGCCGAGCTGCAGCGACTAAGCTTGTCCCCAGCGATTTTCGACAACCTGAACACCCCAGCAGACTGGGAGCGCGCCTGCCGCAATTTCGGGTTATAGTAGGCTGGGGAGCGATGGCGGACCAGCAACCCTATATCGAGTTCAAGCACGTCTCCAAGGCTTTCGGCGACAATCACGTCCTGCGCGACGTGAGCTTCCAGGTCATTCCCGGGGAGACCCTCTGCATCCTCGGCCGCAGCGGCGTTGGCAAATCAGTTTCGCTGCACCAGATTATGGGGTTCCTGAAGCCTGATTCCGGCCAAGTCATCATCGCTTACGAGGACATCACCGCCTACAGCGAAGTCGAGCTTGAGCGAATTCGCAAAAAGGTCACCATGGTCTTCCAGAACGGGGCGCTGTTCGATTCCCTCAGTGTCGGCGAAAACGTCGCCTTCCCGCTGCGTGAGCGCGGCGACCTGGAAGAAGAACAGATCTATCAGATCGTGGATGGACTGCTCGACATGACCGGCGTCAAGCACATGCGCGAGCTGTTGCCTTCCGATCTCTCCACCGGAATGAAACGATCGGTCGCCATCGCGCGGGCCCTCGCCGCCCAGCCAGAAGCCGTTCTCTACGACGAACCCACGACCAATGTCGATCCTCTAATGGCTCAATTATTAGGCGATTTGATAAAAAAATTAAAGTTTCAGTTGAAGTTGACCAGCGTCGTGGTCACGCATGATATGCGGCTCGCAGAAAAGCTCGCCGACCGCATCGTCTTCCTGCACGAAGCGCGTGTGGTGTTCTTTGGCACCGTCTCCGAGATGAAGAAATCAAACGTCGAGATCGTGCAGGAATTCCTGCGTCTTGATGAATTCGATCTCTCTCACTTCCGCATGGAACCGCCAAAACCAGGCGCTGCTGCGCCCTCCGCACCATAAGCTTTTCCACCATGAAGGGCACCAAGGGAGAAGAGACTTGAACTGCAGATCTCTCGCGGCCTACGGCCGCTCGTGATGACAATCATCGGGTGAATCCACACTTGGTGTTGTTCTTGCAGAGAAAAGGCGGTGCATCAACTACCTGGATCTTGAGTGTCCTGCATTCAGCTTACCCGCTTCCAATTTACCAGCTTACGACTCCCCTACCCATTCCCATGAATGTGCAGCGGCTCGATCTTATAGATCACTCGCACTTCCCCCGGCTGGCGGAACGGATAGATGTCTTCGCCCAGATACTTCTTGGCCATCTTATTAATGTGGTCGTCCGCGCCCTCTTCCGTGATCTCCGCCACTCGCCCACGAATTTCGATGTAGCGATACGGATTCTCCGGATCGATCACGGCGATCGCCACCCGTGGATCACGACGCACATTGCGATCCTTCTGCCGGCCCTTGGCTGAATTGAAGATTACGTACGAACCGTCATAGTCGATCCAAACCGGTGTTACCTGGGGCGACCCATCCGGCATTAGCGTGCCCAGGCTTGCGAAAGCCCTTTTGCTGAACAGGTCGGCATACTTTTCAGGGATTCTCTGAGCTACCACGGTCACCTTCTGCGCCATGAATCCAGACCTCCTTCGGATTAGAAGCCCTGGGCTACCAGACGCTCCAGAGAAATTGCGCCCTGGGCGCGGTCCCCGCCAATCAGCTTTTCCACGTACTTGGCAATGATGTCGGTTTCGATATTGACCGGATCTCCCGGCTCAAGCGAGCGCAGGTTGGTCATCTCCCAGGTATGGGGAATGATCGCCACGGTCAGGCTGTTGCCTTCGATCCGCGCTACCGTCAGGCTGATGCCCTCGATCGATACTGATCCCTTAAAGACAATGTACTTCTCCAGTTCCGCAGGCACCTCTATATGCAGCCAGTAATCCTCGGCGCCCGGAATTTTCTCCAGCCCCAGAAATTTTCCGGTGCCGTCCACGTGCCCCTGGACAATGTGTCCGCCCATGCGGCCATCGGCCTTCATCGGCAACTCCAGATTCACCAGCGCCCCTTCGCGGATGCGCGAGAATGCTGTCCTGATCCACGTCTCTTCCGCCAAGTCGCAGCCAAAGCAATCGGGAGCGACCTCCACTGCCGTCAGGCAAACCCCATTCACGGCGATGCTGTTGCCCGTCTGGAGTTCGCGGGTAACGTTCCGCGCAGCGACGGTAAGACGGCGCTTTCCTTCGACCTTGGCGATCTCCACAATCTTGCCTACTTCTTCGACTAGTCCGGTAAACATAGGCTCACCTCATTCGCGATAAGGATCTTTAAGATAGCCCTCGACTGCAAAATCTTCCCCGAAACGATGCAATTGTATGTGCCTTATAGTGGCCGCCTCGCTCACGCGCCGAAAGCCGCTGCTCGAAGCGAACGGCAGCGCTCCCATTCCCCCCAGGATCTTCGGTGCGTAGTACAAAAACACCTTGTCCACAATCCCCGATTCCAGCGCCGACCAGTTCACCAGCGAGCCCCCCTCGACTAGCAGGCTGGTGATCTCCATCTCGCCCAGCCGCTTCAGGATCACGCGCAGATCTGGCCGTCCATCGCGAATGCCCAGCGGCGTTTGCTCCACCCGCACACCGCGTGCCAGCAGTTCCTCGCGCCGCTTTTCATCGACGAAGGAACAAAAGACCAAAACATCTCTGCCTTCCGCCGCCGTCTTTACGATTCGCGACTCTACAGGCAGCCGCAGCCGCGAGTCGAGCACAATCCGTAACAGCGGCCGTCGCCGCGGACGTCCCGTGCGATCGGTGAGCAATGGATCGTCGGCCACCACCGTGCCAACCCCAGATAGAATGGCGTCGCTGGCATGACGCAGTTCTTGCACGTGAGCGCGGGCTTCTTCGCTGGTAATCCAGCCGCTAGCCGCTCCCGCTGCTCCCAAAGCGGAAACCACCCCTGATTCTCCCGGTGGTGGCGCGATTTTCCCATCCAGAGTCATGCCTGCCTTGAGCGTCACCAGTGGCGTGCCAGTTCGGATATATTTCGCGAACCACTCATTCAGCGCGCGCGCCTCCGTCTCGCACAAACCGACTTCAACCGCAATCCCGGCTGCGCGCAGCCCTTCGAAACCACGGCCACTGACTTCAGGGTTGGGATCCTGCATGGCGGCTACTACGCGAATGATTCCGGCGTGGATAATTGCTTCCACACACGGGCGAGTGCGCCCCACATGGCTGCAGGGCTCGAAGTTGACATAAAGCGACGCCCCGCGCGCCTGCGCGCCCGCCTGCTCAATCGCCAGCACCTCGGCGTGCTTTGTTCCGTCGTAGGTGTGGGAACCCCTGCCTACGACATCTCCCGCGGAACTCACTATCACAGCCCCAACACACGGGTTCGGCGAGGTCAAAGCGATTCCCTGGCGAGCCAATGCCAGGGCCCGCTGCATGAAATACAGGTCCTGTTGCGTGAAGCTCACGTCCCGCACTTCAATCTCAGTCTTGCTCATCATCCCTTGCTGCTTTTTGGAGGTGGCCGCTACCGTTTCAAACGTACAATTTCGATCTGGCATTCAATAGGGTCAAACGTTGCCAGTGCCAGACTCTACTATCCAATTGTCATCCCAATTGTCATCCCGAGCGAAGAAGATCGTTTGGGATGCGAACGGCTTTCGCAGTCGAGGGACCTGCTTCTCCGCCGTTCTGCGTAAATCGAGTCCGGCCAATACGTCTCACTCGAACAGCGAATCTACAAATTCCTCAGCATCGAAAGGAAGCAGGTCGGCGGCTTTCTCCCCCACTCCCACGTAACGGACGGGCAATCCCAATTCATTCGAAATGGCCACGCAGATGCCGCCTTTCGCGGTTCCGTCGAGTTTTGTTAGCACAATCCCAGTAACCCCGGCAGACTCCGTGAATAGCTTGGCCTGTTGCAGTCCATTCTGACCAGTCGTCGCATCCACTACCAGCAGGACCTCATGAGGCGCGCCTGTGATAATCCGCTGGGCAGTCCGCCGCATCTTTTCCAGTTCCGTCATGAGACTCGATTTGGTGTGTAACCGGCCCGCCGTATCCACGATCACGTAGTCAATATGGCGTGCTTTAGCGGCTTGGAGAGCGTCAAATAGCACCGCCGCCGGATCGCCACCGGCTTTCGTTTTGATCACTTCATTTCCCGTGCGATCGCCCCAGACTTCCAATTGTTCAATAGCAGCGGCACGGAATGTATCTGCCGCACACAGCAACACAGTTTTCCCGTCCCCACGAAACACATGCGCCAGCTTCCCGATCGTCGTGGTTTTTCCCGTGCCATTTACACCCACCACCAGGATCACCTCGGGTTCGCCATCCACAGCCGCTACCGGATCGACGTGCGCTCGCTGCAATACATTCAGAACTTCGGTTTTCAACAAACGTTTCAGCTCGGCCGCATCTGCAATCTGTTTGCGGTCCGCCTTCTCCCGCAGATTCGCAATGAGCTGAGCTGTGGTTTTGTGGCCGAGATCGGCCCCGATCAGCGTCGCTTCCAGGTCGTCCAGCGTGTCGCGGTCGATCTCCTTGCCAACCGTGACCACTTCTTCAATGCGCTCGCTCAGGTTCTCCCGGGTTCGCGAGACCGCCTGCTTCATGCGCTCGAATAAACCGGGTTTCTTGGGCGCCTCTTCCGTACTGCCAAAAAGGGTCTGGATCATAAAGCCAACCTGGCCCACAAACTGCAAAGTGTTAATGCGGAATTGTCTTGAACGGGTGTGGCTTCCAGCCGCTCTCTAAGCCAACCCCTCTAGTCCTCAACAGCCGTGCGAAGCCGGCAACAACGACGAGCGCCAGCTCGTGATGGCAAAAATCAATTATATCGGGAGGGCGGTCAGACCAGAGGAAGCGTCACAATGGTTGGAGGTGAAAGCAGTCTGCTACACCACGCTCGCGCCCGCCGCGGCTCCTTCTGCCACTGCTGGTGCTAAGGGTTGCGGAAGTTCTTGGGAGACTGTTGCCGCACGCCGGACGCGCACTTCGCCACGTTCAAACAGCTTGGCCAATGCTTCCACACAGGACACATCAAAGCGCGTCTTGGAAAGCGTCTTGATGATACGCACCGCATACTCTGGATCAAATGCCGCTTGATAGGGACGGTTGGTAGTCATGGCATCGAAGGTGTCAGCCACCGCGATAATGCGCGCCGCCAATGGAATCTGCTCCCCTTTCAGGCCGTACGGATAGCCCTTGCCGTCCAGCGACTCGTGGTGCAGCTCGATTCCGGGGATCATCTCTGCCAGCAGCTTCACCGGCCGCAGGATGTTGGCTCCCCGCACCGTGTGCGATTTCATCACATCGTATTCTTCCGGAGTCAGTGCACCCGGTTTCTTCAGAATACGATCTTCGATTCCAATCTTTCCCACATCGTGCAGCTGGGCGGCGATGCGTACCTTCTCGATTTCCTCAGCCGAAAGCCCCAGCTCTTTGGCAATCAGCACCGAGAAGCGTGTGACCCGGTCAGAGTGGCCGCGCGTGTACGGATCCTTTTCGTCGACCGCGCCCGCCAGCATCTGAATGGAGCCCAGAAACAGCTCACGGTTTTCCTCGGCGGCTTTCTTCAGATCTCGGATCAGCCGCTCCAGATCATCGCTCATGCTGTTGAAGGTCTGAGCCAATTCCCCAATCTCGGTGCGGCTCATCAGATTGACGCGCTGGCTGAAGTCGCCGCGAGCAATCGCCCGGCTCGATTCCGTCAGCACTCGCAATGGAGTGGTCAGCCGCCGCGTCGCCACGATGCCTACCAGGCAAGCCAATAGCACCGACGCCAGCGCCAGCCAGCGCGCCGTGCGCTGCATTTCGTACACTCCACGATAAGCATCATCCTGGGGTTTCTGCGCGATCACCGCCCATTCCATCGTGGGCACGGGACTGTATGTCCCCAGCATCTCGGTGCTGTGGCCGTTCTCGTTGATGGCGAAATGATAGTTAGCTGACCAGCGTGCCTTGCCCGCCGAGTCCACGAAACTCTTCACGATGTCGAAGCGGGTCATATCCTGTCCGGTGGCAAAATGAGTTGAATCCGGCGCGGCCACCAACCGTCCCTGCTGGTCCACCACGTAGGTCAGCATGTTGGCGGTGCTGACATCGTTCAGGTTGCGAATCGCAAATCCCAGATCCACTGCCGCTCCCAGCATCCCGTTGAAGCGCCCGTCCGCGACCAGAGGCGTGCTCACCAGCACCACCACATGCCGGTTCTTCCCCGACCCCAATGAAAGCGCTTGCCCCTTGTACGCGCGCCCATCGCGCGCGGCCGTAAAGGCGCGCTCCATCTCATGCTGCAGAAATTCGTCGGGAGAAATACGCCCAACCGCCTGCCCTTTGGCGTCGCTGTTCAGCAGAGTGACATAAGCCAGATCACTGGAAGAGGAAACGAATCGCTCCAGCAAGGCTCGCAGTTCGGGGGCATTCACGCTCTCCCCGCCGACATTGCCTCCACTGGTGATCTGGATCGCGGAGGACAGATTGCTCAACATGGCATCCTGGCTGTTGAGCTTTTGAGCGATTTCATTGCCCAGGGACAGGGTAATCCGGGTCTGCAGCAGCCTTTCATTGGAGATAAGCCGTTCCCGGTTAATGCCAACCACTTCGTGGGAATAGAAGTACATCGGCACCACGCTGATTGCGATCAGCACGCCTACGATCAGGTAGAGAATCGGTATGCGAACTGTCGCCAGCCGGCTGGCCAGCGTCTGTTGTCCCCTCGAAGGAGCGTCCAATTTCTGTCCTTGCCCGCTCCCGGGGAACTGCGTAGACGCAGGGGAGCAGATTGCGCGATTTTATCCCGAAGTCTCGGGGAGGGTGGCATGCTTTCCGGCTTCTGATTGTTACGGAAGTACTTAGCCTTGATCCGGGAGGGACGGCATTTGCATCACAGCAAGCTGTCCCAGCCGGCCCACCAGGAAATCATCGCTTGCGCGCTATGCTTATTCCGCTGGATCTCCTGGCACCAGCCCGCAGGCACCAAAGGCCGTGCCCCCCGGTGTGAGCCCAATGACGGATTGGAGGAAGTGCCCGCTGGCACCTAAGAGAAGACTGATTGCTGACGGCTGATTGCTTCAGCCCTAGTCCGTGTACGACCCAGGTACCCCGGCCTTACGCGCCTCCTCGCGCATGTCGTCGAGCTTCTGCTTGGTGTCCGCGAGATCCTTCTTCTTCTTTTCCAGATCCGCCTGGTATGCACGCTCATCCTCGAACCACTTCTTGGAGTCGCGCAGTTGCTGTCCGGCATCGGCATAGTACGACGCTACGCGCAGTGAGTGCTCGCGCTCCATCAGGTCTAGCTCTTTCTCCAGGTCGGCGACCGACTTCTTCTGCGCCTCTACCTTGTCTTTCCAGGCCGCCCATTCCTTCTGGTCTTTGTTCTCTTCCTTCTCCTGTTTGCCAGCAGCCTTGTCGCCGGTAGCCTGGGCGTCTGCGTTGCTGTCTGACGACTGGTCGCCACTCGCCGCCGCCGTCGCTACCGAAGGTACAGTCGAGATATTGTCCTGCGTTGGGATGTCGTCGTTCGTAACCACCTTGCCTGTGGCCGGTTTCTTCTGCTTGCGTGTTTCCCTGGCGACATCACCTAGCGACTGCGCTGCCGCCATGCTCCACAAACCGAATACCACCAGGGCTGCAATGACGAGCTGAATTTTTCTTCTCATAATCATTCCTCGACCTTGATCCAGGACGAATTCTACTCCGCTTTCGAACTCACCAAGAGTCCACGAATCAGAAGTCTAAAGTTCAAAGTACCAATGCCAAACCGAGTTGCCAAAAAATAACGACGCAATGGCCATGCTTCCCAGAAATACTCCAAATGGGATCTGATAATAGCGATAAATCATGCGCGCCGATTGCCAGGCCCGCCGCCGCGCTACCGCCGCCTGTTCATGATTGCGTTCCATGCGCCGCCGAGTGCGTTTCAACCACACAAAAAGGATCGTCCACAGTCCAAAAAGCGATCCCACCAGTGATGCCGCAAAGATCGTAGCCACTGTGAGCTTGACACCCAGAAACGCACCCACCATGGCCATCAGCTTTACATCGCCCAGCCCCATACCTTCCACGCCTCGGGCATGCAGGTAGATGACACCTACACCATAGATAAACGATGCTCCCACCGCCGCCCCTAACAGCGAATCCGCTAACGACAACAGCCGCCATGGTGCATGCCATCCCTGCGACAGCCTCAGCATGCTGGGAACGAATCTCATCAGCAAATCATGGACCGGCACTATCAGGCTGAACAGAATCCCAAGCAACAGCCCCGGCAGGGTCAGCGCATCCGGCAGCAGCTTCCATTCCGCATCGATGAAGATCAGCGCAACAACCAAAAAAGAAAACACGCAGTACTTCAGCGTTCCCAGGCTCAAACCAAATTGCGCGTAGCAAGCCAGCCACAGCAAGCCCAGCAGCAGTTCCACGGCTGGATAGCGTGGCGAAATGGGCGTGCGGCACTGCCGGCAGCGGCCTCGCAATATCAGCCAGCTGGCCAGCGGGATGTTGTCATAGGCTCGGATCGCGCTCTTGCATTTCGGACAGGCTGACCCCGGAAATACGATCGACTCCCGCCGCGGGATCCGGTGAATACAGACGTTCAGAAAACTTCCGAACGCCAATCCAAAGAGAAAGATCGCTAGCCCGAAGAACACACCCATTCCTGCCTATCCTGGTTTCTCTGGAGACCCCAGAATTATATGTCGGTTATTGGCGGCTTCATTATGCCTGCCAACGCTCCCGGGATCACGGCGGTACATGATCTTGCGTGCCAAACCGAGTCCGTTCAAATCCTCATTTGAGCGACCAGCCTTTGCCCGCTTACAATTCCGCACGCTCGATTACAATTTGCCACGGGGGTAGCACGGTGCCCAAGTTCCTGATTGCCTTCCTGCTGTTATTGCTGGCACTTCTGCCAGCGTGCACTTCCGAGCCCAGCAAGCCTGCCGAGCATCCTGCGGCGCCTAAAGCTCCTGCGCAGCCAACGCTCTACAGCGGCCGTGAAGCCATCACCAAGATGTATATCGCGGCGCGTAACTGGGCGCCTGACTGCAAGCCGTTTCGCCTGGAATCCCAGCCCACCAAAGAAGCCAATGGACAGGACGGCAAATCCGGCATCTGGCGCGCGGGCTTTGCTTCCGCCAACCGTCGCGCCCTGAAAACCTTCGTTTGGTCAGGCATCAAATCGGAAGATGCTCCCGAACCAGGAATCACCTTCAGCAGCGAAGACAGCTACAATCCTTCCAACGCTTCCACACAGATCTTCGATATCGCGTTCCTCAAGACCGACTCCGATGCGGTAGCTAAGACTGCTGACCAGCACGGCGGAGACAAGCTGCTAAAGAAAGAACCCACCTCCAACGTGAATTATGTGGTGGATTGGAACCACGCCGAGAACAAGCTTCTATGGCACGTGATTTACGGTCCCAACAGGAATGAACCCAAACTGAAGATTGCGGTGGACGCCTCTACCGGGGAGTTCCTGCGAGCGGAGAAGTAGACGAAGGCTGATTCAATTCGCTGGAATTGACAGGCGGAGCCGGCAGCCTCTTCAGCGCCTCCTTGGCCTTTGGCGCGAGTTCCCCGCTGGGGAGGATCTTCAAGTAGGTCTGATAATTCTTTCGTGCTTCTTCGTTTTTGCCGAGCTTCTCCAGCGCCTGGGCCAGTCGGAACGTAGCTAGCGCATCGTTCGGCTTCCACTCCAGCGCCTCCCGGTAGCGGCTTTCCGCGGCGTGATAATTCTTCTCTTTATAGTAGTAATCGCCTACCTCAATATCCTTCGCGGCGCGATGCGGATCCCACTTCTGCATCTCCTTGACGTCATCCGCACCGGGGCTGCTGTAGCGGTCGGGTATGGGACCCAGATCGCCCTCACCATCCTTGCTGGAGCTTTCATTCGGACCATTCTGTGGACTGGATCGCGGAACCTTCTGCCCCTCCGGCAGTGGAGGCTGTGTCTGCTTCTGTGCTTGGCCCTGATTGCTCCCACCCTGATCACCACCCGCACCGTCCTGCTGACCTTCCTTGTCCTTTCCCCAGCATCCCTGCTTGATCACCGCATTGATGCAGCCGCTCGACATCTGGTCGTGCAGATGCCGCTTCGCCCGCTTCATGGCGCCCGGCTTTTGGTCGGAATCCTGCTGGTCGTCAGCCGGTGCAGCGGGAGGATTCTGTTGCTGGGTGTTCGCTGCAGGAGGAGGACTGCTAGGCTGGGGCGCGTCGGGCAGGTCACTTCCCTGCTGTTGCGCAACCAATGAAACCGGCGCGCTAAGAACCAGGAACACCATTAGACACAACGGCCACGAGGGGCGGCACATACTCAGCTAATTCTATCCGATTATGGCTGTCCGGGTTGTGATCACAAGCCGCCATCTGGGCTGTCATCACGAGGCGGCGAAGCCGCCGAAGGATCTGCAGCGGGGTGTGTATCGCCTGATTGTTTCTGCTGACAGCTGATTGCTCGCTTACAACCTCTCAGACGATCTGCGGCGTCGCCGGAGCAGCCGAAAAGGCGTAGTCGATGGCGTCGGCCTGCTTCCTCTGATTCGACTGTGAGTCCAGCAGAATCTTCATGAAGTCTTCCCGGCTCAGCGCGCCCGACTCGCGAAACACTTGCAGCAGACGCTCCAGCACCTGAGCTGCGCGGAAATTCTCCGCCCCCGGCATGTAATAGCTGGTATCTCCGTTAACAGGCTTGGCTGGTGCCACCGCCACTATAGGCTTCAGTATTTCGACATCCTGATCGACATTGGGCTTCAGTGACTGATTTGCGAGACGAGCCAAGAATTTGTCGAGTGCCTGCCTGTGCTCTGGCTGCATGCTCGTGAACTCTATCCCCATCCCTAGACACGCATGCGAAGTACGCACAACCCCGCGCCCCTTCACATCGGAGCCGCGGTCGCGAAAAATAAACTCCACCCGCGAATCGACCACCAGCGGCGTCCGCGTGACCACGTAGCAGCCGCTCGTGCTCACGTCGTTCATCTGGCAATACATGGGACTGCCACCGCCTTCGCGGCAGACCTGGACAACCACTTCGCAACTGAAACGATCGTGCCGCCGACGCAGTTTCTTGCCACTCTTCGAGTCAGCTTCTCCGCGGCTCGGTAGCTGGCTAGTCTCCAGAGAACCATCTTCCGCCGTCCGGAAGAAATCAGTGGACGCCTCCGGCACCGATACGCTCCAACCGAACTTAGCCGGCTCCAGCGCGCGGATCGCCAGCCTGCCTGCTTTCGGCGTGTTCTTCTCTCCCACCCAGATAACTTTGAATCGGCCCTTCTTCTGGCCACACTGCACGGTCACAATCCCGCCAGACCGCGGCGCGTATCGCATGCCTTCAAGCATCGCGCCCGACTTGCTGATTTCGACCGTTTGCGCTGCTTGTGCGAACGGCAGACCACTAGCTTCCACTCCAAACACCCACACAGGGATAGAAACGGGAACACGCGGCGCGTAGCGTCGGCCCATAAAAACAAGGCTCCTCTCGAAAGCACGAAGTCCGATCGCGGGACTGAGAGCGAAAGGCGTAAAACTTCCGCTCCTTCCTTCTCACTTCACCCGATCACACTTCTGACTTTTCTTTAATCCTCAGACACGAGAGTAACCGCCGCTTCCTGGAATCAGCAAATTACGTTTGTAATCAATAGGGTGGATCGCTGGTCATTAAAAGATAAAGAGGCCATCTCAGGGATGATGGCCTCTTCCATGGGGGCCTAAACCGACGAAACTATTCGTTCTTGGCTTGCGTCGGCGGCTGGTCACTTATGTTGGTCATCAGCCGTACATCGACGCGGCGGTTCTCCGCCCGTCCTTTTGCGGTCTTATTGTCGCTCGCGGGCTTATCCTCACCCAAGCCAATCAGAAAGATCTTATGAGCAGGAACGTCGTACTTGGAGGCCATGTACTGCACCACCGCATCCGCACGCCGCTGGCTGAGCTGATAATTGTAGTCTGCCGGCCCGACCGAATCGGTATTGCCGTCAATTACCAGAATGTAATTCTTCGCACTTCCCATCTCGCCGGCCAGCTGATCTAGCGCTTCCTTCGCCTTCGACGTCAAGTTCGACTTGTCGAACCCGAAGTGCACCGCCGTCTCTGCCACGGGGCGGTAGTTGTCCAGATTCGCCACCGTGTTGGCCAGCGAATTCACGCGGTTTGAGGCTTGATTCGCTGCCGTCTGTGCCTGATCCGCAGCTTGCCCAGCTGCCAGCGCCTTCTGATCGGCCGCCGCCGCTCGCGTCTGCACGTCCTTGATGCCTGCCTGGGAACGCGCATCAACATCCTTTATCGCATTCGTATTCTTAGCCGTCAGGTCATCCAGCTCGTTGACCTTGTTGATCGTGGGCTGCACTTCCTGCCGCACATACTTCTTACTCGTGCAGCCTACCGTCGCGCTGACGCTCAGCGCGGCTACGACTGCTATCACAGAAACTCGGTTCATGGGCGCAAACTCCTTCAGTTCTCTTGCCAACGGTTATTCTCGATTCCTTTAGTTGTAAATCCCGGGCCCTTTAGGTTGCTTGATGACTACCAAGTACCCCTCCTAGCAAATAGCACGCCATCTGCCAGCTGCACTCGTTCACGTATCCCTTCACAACCGACCATAAATCAGCGACTTAGAAGCCAGCAACGATTCGCCTCCCTCCTCTGGCATTGTTTCGGCCAGGCACATCTGTAACTTGAGCGTAAAATTTTTACGCAGCAAGTGTTTTGCTAACATGAACATATCCGGATGCTCCATCTGCCGTTCTGGCCTGCCGCTGGAAGCCCCAGAAGGCAGTTTTCCATAATTCGCTGCATGGATCTCTTCGCCAAAATTCGCACCCTGCCTACCGCTCCCGGCGTGTACCTATACAAAAATGCCGCCGGTGAAGTGATCTACGTGGGCAAGGCCAAAAGCCTGCGGGCCCGGGTGCGCAACTACTTTACCGACGAAGCTGTTGCCGACTCCAAAACCGGCAGCCTCATGCGCGACGCCGTTGACATCGAGTACATCGTCGTCGCCAACAACAAGGAAGCGCTCGCTCTTGAGAACAATCTCATCAAGCAGAAGAAACCTCGTTACAACATCCTTCTGCGTGACGACAAAACCTTCCCCTACATCAAATTCACGCTCGCCGAGCGCTACCCCAGGGTCTATGTTACCCGCCGCCTTAAGAAAGATGGGAGTGAATACTACGGTCCCTACTTCCCTGCCAATCTGGCGTACCGTATTGTGGACCTGATCCACCGCCACTTCCTGATTCCGTCCTGCAACATCGATCTCAGCCGCTATCACCCGCGCCCTTGTTTGCAGTTTTACATCGGACGTTGTCTGGGTCCATGTGTGCAAGGTCTCACCACCGACGCGCGCTATCAGGAAGCCGTCCGCGACGTGAAGCTCTTGCTCGAAGGCAAGCAGACCGAGCTCTCGCGCTCGCTCCGCCATCGCATGAATGCCGCCGCCGAAGCCGAGCAGTACGAGCTCGCCGCCAAGTACCGCGACCTGATTTCCACGGTTGAGCAACTGCAGGAAAAGCAGCGCATGGCCGCCGTCGAAGGAGAAGACGCCGACGTCTTCGGATATCACTACGAAAACGGCATGCTGGCCGTAAACTTGTTTCATATGCGCGTCGGCCGTGTTCTCGACCGCCGCGAATTCTTTTGGGACAAAGTGCCCGGCATGGAGACCGGCGAATTTGACCCTGGCGAGTTCTTCTCCACTCTGCTCACCCAGCTCTACATCGATCAGAAATACGTGCCTCGAAATATCTACCTGCCGGTGGACTTCGAAGACCGCGAGGTCCTTCAGGAGCTGTTGAGCGAGACTTATGGTCACAAGATCGAAATTCAAATCCCGCAGCGCGGAGAAAAGCGCTCCTTGATCGACCTGGCTGGAAATAATGCCAAGCAGTCCTACGACCAGCGTTTCCGCGTCATGAAGCCACAGGCCAAGGTGATCCAGCAGGCGTTACAGGATGCGATGACCCTCCCCGAACTGCCCCGCCGCATCGAGTGTTTTGACATCTCGCACATCCAGGGGGCGGAAACCGTAGCTTCGATGGTGGTCTGGGAAGACGGCCAGATGAAGAAGAGCGACTATCGCAAATTCATCATTCGCAGCGTTGACGGGGTGGATGACTTCGCCTCTATGCGCGAGGTCGTAACCCGCCGCTACAAGCGCGTGCAGGACGAGAAGCAGACCATGCCCAGCCTGGTGCTGATCGATGGCGGCATCGGCCAGTTGCACGCGGCCGCGCACGCGCTGGAGTCACTCCAGATTACCAGCCAGCCGCTAGCGGCAATCGCCAAGCGCGAGGAGATTCTCTACATTTACGGGCAGGAGGACGAGCCACTCGCCCTCGATCACCATTCCCCCGTGCTGCACCTCATCCAACAGATCCGCGACGAGGCTCATCGCTTCGCTGTGACCTTCCATCGCAAACGCCGGCAGATTCGCGACCGCGAGAACGAATTGGAAGCCATCCCCGGCATCGGACACACTACCCGCAAGCGGCTGCTCGAACACTTCGGCAGCGTTCGTGCCGTGAAACAGGCCGACGCCGCCGCGCTCTCCGCGGTAGTGAACAAAAACCAGGCCGAAGCCATCCTGAACTACTTCCGGGGCCAAGAGAAGCAGATCGGCTGATCAGACGTCTCTGGGAGGTGTCACCTTGAGCCCGCAGAGCGGGCGAAGGATCTCTGGATTAGCAGTGAATGTCGAGTCGCCAGTCTGAACTTCACCCGATCGTGCTTCTTACTTACCGCTTTCTCTGCTGAATCTGCGACATCAGATGCGTTTTCACGCTCGCTGGGAGGCTCGAATTCATCAGCGCCTCGCGGGCTACCGACGCCGGCAGGCTCTGCGCGATCTCCAGCGCCAGCGCTGCAGGCGTCCTGACATTTTTGAGCAACGCTATCCGTACCTCGGTACGCAGCGACCACTTCGGATGCTTGCCCACGGCGTTGACAAATTGCGCGCTCACATCACTTCGCATCAGCGCGCGAACCACTCCGACCTCGGTCAGGTAAGGATTGGTTAGCGCAGCTTCCGAAATCCGCGGATCCTTATCGCTCAGCAACGCAGCCGCTATGCGTGTCGATCCACGGCGCGCCAGCGTAATCCGCTCCCCGGAAGTCACAGTCTCCAGGCGCGCGATGAGCGCGTCTTCCACCGCCATCTTGATATCCTGCGGTGCGAGTGGCGTCAGCGCAACATGCATCAGTTCGAAGGTGTAGAGCGAGCGGATGATCGGAATAGAAACATGTCGCGGAGTCCGCGGATGCGACACCAGCCCCACTACCACCTTCCGCAGCTTGGCCACGTTGCTGTTGCGGGAAAGGTCCTGCAGCACGCCGCCGGGCAGGTCACGCCGCGCGAGCAGCGCCACCGCCAGATCTTCGGTCAAGCCAGGACTTGCAGCCGCCCACCTCAGGTCCTGCTCGGACTGGCTGTGAATCAGCTGCTCCAGGTTGGGAAGCTCTTCCATCATCGAATCATCAGGGTGCCCAATCCTAGCCATCCTTTGGCTAGGGTAGGAGGTCGAGGCGCAGCCTCGACGAGATCCTTACCGCTTATGAGAGATCAGCGCTTCTCGTGTCATCATCCTCGCCATCTCCAGGGCGCCCAGCACCGCGTCGGCAACTGTATCGCCCACCGCCGCCTGCGGCCACTCCAGCAACAGACCCTGCTTAAACGCGCGCCTCACCTGTGGTGAATGCTCAAACACGCCGCCAACCATTCCCACATCGACCGGCTGGACTGAACTCCACAAACGGCCCATCACAACCAAAGCCAGTTGCGCCAGCTCGCCGCCAGCTCGGCTTAGAATTTCCGCCGCGACCGGATCGTTTTGCTCCCCAGCCTGCACCACGTGAGGAAAAAGCTCAGCAAAATTCGGCGGCGGGACTTGGTTGCCAAACCTGACCAATTCAACTGCATCGGGAAGTCTCCAAGTCTGCAGCAGATGATCCAAAAGTGTGGTGCTGTGGCCGGCGTCGAGCGCTCTCACCACACCCGCTACCGCCTGGCGGCCGATCCAATGACCCGATCCCTCATCTGAGATGGCGAAACCCCAACCGCCCGCCCGCGCCGTCTCTCCCCGCGAATTGCGCCCGTACCCGATCGAGCCAGTACCAGCAATCACCACGACGCCGGGCGCGCCCCGTAACGCCGCTTGCATGGCAATCACCATGTCGCCGACCACTTGAATTTCAGCCCGTGGAAGCGCGGTACTGGCCACGCGCCGCACCATCGCGTTCACATCTGGATGGACTGCTCCCGCTACTCCCAGGCATGCCGCAGTGATTTTGAGAGGGCTCACCCCGGCTTGCGTGCACGCTTCCGAGATCACCTCTTGCAAATTGTTCGCAGCTTCCGTCTCGCCCAGCCGGATCGCGTTGCTTCCCCCAGCACTCGCCCGGGCCAACACAGACATCTCATCACCCACGACACAAGTGGTCGTGGTCCCGCCGCCATCGATCCCCAAATAAAACGCCATGCCTGCGGCTAGTTCTATCATAGGTGCAACCGCAGTCAGGAGTGCTGGAGGTCCATGTCCATGCTTGGCGCAAATTTCGAGGGAATGCGCAGGATAGGCGATCTCCCCGGTCCTCGGCGAATCGGCAGCACGAGGTAGGAGCGCACGTCTCGTCCGTTCAGGTTGAACGCAGCTCGACAGCCGGATGACCGGTCGTCAGAATTGAAGGCGGAGGCCCCTCGTCCGCCAGAGGGGCCTCGCAGTCAAATTAGCGGTTAATTTTGCGGCGAACAAGACCAGCCAGGCTGACCAGGCCGGAACCCAGAAGCAGCATCGACGAAGGCTCCGGAACCGTGATGGTCGCCGAGCGGACCAGATAGTCGTTGTTCGTATTTGTCGATCCGGCCTCCCAAGCCTGCGCTATGAAAAACAGGTATTTGTCATTATTGAAGCCGGTAAGCGTCAAATCCGGCTCAAAGGCAGCCCCAGACATGGTGCAAAAAGAGCCGGGGCCTACGAGTCCCGTGGCGAATGAACAGATTTGAACTGCGCCCGTGCCGTCAGCGCTATTACCGGCGTACAGTATGCCCTGCTCATAGAGTAGAGGGTCTGTCTGGTTGTTCTTGTCGAGTGAAGACACTCCCACAGACACCCAACTCGAGCCCGTCGGCAGCGTCAACCTAATAACCTCAGACACTGCATTTCCATTTTGGTTTAACTCATTGACATCGCCTCCGCCGGTAGTGCAGGCAGGAACCCCTTCGCTGCAAACGCCCAAACCATGGTCAGCAGGATTGTCGTTCCGCCCCCACAGAAGCGCAGAGGTAGTGAGAGGGATTGCACCGTTGGCGAAGCCATCGATGACGATTCCGCCAATTGTGGTGGTGGAGCTGCCCAGCGAACCGTTGCTGGGTGGTGTGAAGTTAACGAATGTATCGGCCTGGGCCCCAATTGCAACAAGCAGGAGCATGCAGGCAAGCACACTTGCAATGCGAACCATAGTTCTCAACCTCCGTGTTTTCCCGAAAATGGGTGATAGTTCTGGCGGACTCCCATACCCGGGGGAGGCTGAGGTCCAGTTCGAGATCAACTAGAGCAATCTAATGCCCAAGTGTTTGGAAAGCATTAAGTCATTGTAAATAAATTAGTTAAATGATTTTTTCATACAGCAAATCTCCGCGGCGGTGCAATATATTTCACTGTGGAGCCAACGGATTACTACTTCTGGGGAACTAGTTAATTTAGGCTAGTAAAGTGGAGATTGCGTGCACCCGGGAGTGGGCAAACTGCCAGCATCCAAAAGGAAGCCGCCCCCCATTTCTGGTTTCGAGCTTAACCTCGAATTGGAAGTGGAAGGTTCCGGGCTGCCTTGTTTGCGACGTGGGCCAATGACGCGGTTTTCAAATTACGACTTACAACTTACCAGCTTACACTTTCCATCTCGTGGGCTCATCCGCGTTACGCTCTTCGGCCGCGAACTCGAAACAGTGCAAAGAAAAAAGGAGCCCCATACGGGACCCCTTTTTGAAAGGTTTGGATCTTTGGCCTTATCTCATTCTGCGGCGAAGACCGCCTGCCAGGCCGAGAAGACCAGTTCCAAGGAGAAGCATCGTTGCAGGCTCGGGCACAGCTTTGATTTCTCCAGAGGATAACGTGCCGCTGGTGGTGCAGACAGCCACGGCGGGCGAGCAAGTTGCAGTCGCATCAAGTGTAGGGCCCGTCAGGTCTGGTGTGAAATCGGCCGGGCTGTAATCGCCACCAACCTTAAACAACGCGGCAAATGCAATGCCAGTTTCGCCGGTTACGTGGAAAACTCCCGGGCCATCAAATTGCGGGGTCGAGGTGTTGTCCTTAACGATGGGAAACGCCCACCAGCCTGTCAGGGTTGACGCTCCCAGCGTGAATGTGGTGTTGAGTTGGTTTCCCGGCACAAACGGCATCGTGAAATTCCCACCCCCGATGGATGTCAGGTGGGGCGTTCCAGCAACCGAGAACTGATAGGTCAATGCGGTGCTGGTGGCGCCAACGACAAGGAACCCAGCGCCTGCCAGGGTATCGCTTGTGATGTTCAGGCCGCCAGATCCATCTGATGCGAAATTGATTGTTCCGCTTGTGGAGAGTGATAGCGAAATTCCATCTGCAGCGGCTGGAACGGCACTCAAAGTAGCCAGTACGGCTAGGCCGATAAAAACCAACATCTTGCGGTACATCACTTACGCCTCCTCTTTCATTTGTTGGGGGTTGTGGGTTAACTTCTGTGGATAGGGGCGTACATATCGTGTTGAACAGTTGAGCAAGTGACGGGCCAGCTTGCTTGGAAATAACCCCGCTTGTGAGTCAACAAGTTGGCTATTGGTGCTCGTAAAACACTACGCCCAGGAGCGCAGAAAATTGCACATCGGAGGGAACCGTTTGGGCACCTCGGGACGCACTCTTTAGGGCCCATGCTCGTGATCGTTGAGTCGGTAAGGCAGAATTACTCGGCAACGTAAACTTGAGGGGAGTATGCAAGTGAGGGAAATGCCGGGTTGACTCCGGTTTAGATCAGGTCCTCCTTATTCCGGTTTTCCATCTCGCGGGCTCATCCGCGTTACGCTCTTCGGCCGCGAACTCGGCAACCCGCATTCCCGGATCTTGTACAGCAGCGCCCGATAGCTGATACCCAGGCCGCGCGCCGCTTTCTTGCGATTCCAGTTGTTCGCCTCCAGCACGCGCAGGATCACCTTGCGCTCGAGTTCCCGCGTTGCCTTGCGCGTAATTTTCTTCAGCGAAACCGGACCATCGATGGGGATGTCCGCATCCCAGGTCTCCTGCTTGCGGGCCATCATCTCGCCGGTGATCGCGTCCTCGCTTCCGAGAATCACGTATCGCCGAATCAGATTCTCCAACTCACGAATATTTCCCGGCCAGTGGTAACGCTGCATCTCTTCCACTAAACCGGGCGAAATTGGTTTGGCGCGGCAGTTGTATTTTTCGTTGTAGATTTCCAGGAAGTAATTGACCAGGATCGGCACGTCCGCCGCCCGCTCCCGCAATGGCGGCACCTGAATGTTCACTACGTTGATGCGATAGAAAAGATCCTGGCGGAAATTCCCCGCTTCGATCTCGTGTTCCAGGTGACGGTTGGTGGCGCACACCACCCGTGCTTCCACCCGCTTGTCATCCTGCGCACCGATCCGACAGAACTGGCCGTCCTGCAACAACTGCAGCAACTTGGATTGCAAGCTGGAGTCCAGTTCGGAAATTTCATCGAGAAATAGAGTGCCGCGATGTGCCAGCTCCACCCGGCCCGGCTTGGAACCGATAGCCCCGGTGAATGCCCCCTTTTCATAACCGAACAGCTCGCTTTCCAGAAGCGTACCCGGGATAGCCGGACAGTTCACCTTGACAAAAGGTCCTGACTCCCAGGGTGACAGTTTATGGACCAGGCGGGCAATGATGTCCTTGCCCGTACCGCTTTCTCCCTGGATCAGCACTGGAACGTTGGCGGTGGCGATCTTTTCAATGCGTTGACGCACGGCCTGCATCGGGTGAGAGCGGCCGAAGATCACTAATTCTGGCGGGAGCGAGCCTAGCGCACGGCTCAGGCTCGAATTGGCTGCGGCTGGTGCTGCCATTCCTAGATTTCCCAGGAGACTGGATTTCGGGGGAAACGCTGGAGTTCGTTGCATCCGAAGCACCAAAGATTGCACACCCTATGAGAGGCTGTAAAGACAATCGTCTCAGCCACACCCTCTTAGGTCTCTTGTACTGCTGATACAAGGACTTACGTGCAGCAAGCTGCAGCACACCCGCCGCTCGCAAACTAAGATGGCACGGAACGCCTGTGAAAACAATTTCACATTTGGGAAGTAACTTTCCTAAGGTAATGCTTTAGCTTAAGAGGGGATGGCCCGATTAAATTTCAGCCCCATCAGGTGGTATCGCTCACCGTGGGTTATGCGCACCAACCGCGCCTTGAGGCTGCGGATGGATTGGGCGGAAAAGCTATCGGCAGGCAGCGGCGCCACCGGAATCTCCAGCGATAAACTCGCTGATTTTGGAAGACTTCGGCGAGTCGCTAGCAGTATTCCTCCAGCGCTTATATTCAGCGCCGTAGCGAACTCAAGGAATTCCTTGCCGTTCTCGTCGGTGCCGCGGACGAAGACCGGGATTGACAAGGGCAGACGCTGGTACTTGCGTCTTTCGACACCTTTAGCAGGGCTTGACATGCGCTGTCTCAATCTTGCCTGGGCGCACACAATGGGCCAAATATCCTAATCCGCACCAGCCTCGTGGAAATCTCGTCCAACTTTTTGGCTGG
Organism: Terriglobales bacterium; assembly: GCA_035624455.1. NCBI lineage: Bacteria > Pseudomonadati > Acidobacteriota > Terriglobia > Terriglobales > Terriglobales bacterium. Next base: position 13,200 of record DASPRM010000028.1, on the reverse strand, counting down.
CTTAGATTTACCTTCAATTTTCCTGCCTGTAAACAGCTATTCTGTACTTGCATCTGCCTAGTAAATGCAGCAATCTTTTGCGTTCCCATAGGAACTACGTTGCAATTTGTTTTCTTGACACTGATCGGCAGGTTACATAACATCGCATAGCTCGAATGGCTAAGCTCGGCTAGCGGCGGGTTCCTTTCCTCCCCTTTAGTTCCCAAGCAAGCGAGACTTTGATGGCGAACGCTCAACCAAATGCCGCAGTGCGTGTAGAGACCACTCCCGGGCTCGAGGTTTCTCCTTCTGTTTGCCCGTCATTGCCTGATCCTGAGATCTCCGCAACCGATACTCCTCCCCTGGACTTGCGCCAAGCCTATGAAGAATTGCGAGTGCAATACCAGCGTTGCTCCGCGGCTCTGGCCACTGCTGCTCACGATCTGCGCACCCCCTTGGCTGTGGTTTCCGGATACATCGAACTGCTCATCAGCGGCAAGCTCGGCTCGCTCAATGAGAAACAACAGCGCGTGCTGGAGGACATGCAGGTCAGTGGCATACGTTTGCAGCGCCTGGTGACTGACTTTCTCACCTTCGCTTCCTTGCAGACCGGCGCCGTAAACCTCCGCCTCGAACCCCAGGACATCAACGCCTGCCTGCAGGAACTCAGCGGATTCTGGCTGCCCCGCTTTCAAGAAAAGGGAGTGGCCTTCTATTTTCTTTCCAATCCCATCATCGAGCCCTTCCCTTTCGACTACGACAAGATTCAGCGCGTGGTGTCCAATCTTCTCGAAAATGCCCTCAAGTTCACGCAAACCGGCGGGACCGTCTGGCTGCACGCCGAGCCACAACTCTGGGAACGGCGCAGCAGTCACAAACCGCACCCCGATTTTCAGGAGCGCCGCAAGCGCACCGTCCTCACCGCCAATGCCGTGCGCGTGAGCGTATCCGATACTGGCCCGGGTATTTCCCCGGAATATCACCAGGAAATCTTTGGCGAGTTCTTTCAAGTGCCGGCTTCAGGCGCCGATGATCTCGGTATGGGTCTCGGGTTAGCTATTGCGCGCCGCCTGGTGCAGGCCCATGGTGGAAAAATCTGGGTGGAGAGCGAGCCCAATTGCGGCTGCAAATTTTCCTTTCTTCTCCCCTTGAAGCGCGACTAGAGAGGCCTAATCGAGATGGCGAAGTCCCCCTCTATCATGGTGGTTGACGACGAGCCGACGATGCTCCGCTACTTGCGTACCCTGCTCGAAGTCGAGGGCTATCGCGTGGAGACGGCCACCGATGGCTCGGAAGCTGTGCAGCGTTTGCAGGCCGGTACGGTTCCCGATCTCGTTCTGCTCGATGTCCTCATGCCCGTGTTGGATGGTCTGCAGACACTGGAACAATTGCGCTCCATGCATCCCCAGCTCAAGGTGGTCATGCTCTCTTGCGTGAGCGATACCCGCAAGGTGGTTCAGGCTATCCGGCTAGGAGCCCAGGATTATCTCACCAAGCCATTTCAAAAAGCAGACCTGGACGCGGTAATCGAGCAATGCCTGGGCAATCGCGACAAGGTCCCCCACCTCCACGGTGAGATTGAGGATTTGGGCGACGATGTCTTTTTCGTCGCCGCCAGTCCGGCCATGAGGAAGATTCGCTCGCAGGCGAAACTCGTAGCCAACGTGGATATCCCCGTGTTGTTGCTGGGCGAAAGCGGCACGGGCAAGGAAGTTGTCGCCCGCCTGATCCATAAATACTCCCCGCGGGCGCATCGCACATTCCTGAAGGTCAACTGCGCCGCCGTTCCCGCCGACCTGCTGGAGAGCGAACTGTTCGGTTACGAACCCGGGGCTTTCACCGGCGCCACTCACTCAAAGCCGGGCAAATTCGAGCTCTGCAACAAAGGCACGATCCTGTTGGACGAAATCGGAGAGATGCCTCCCCAACTCCAGGCCAAACTCCTGCACGTTCTGCAGGACCAGCAGTTCTCGCGGCTGGGCAGCCGCACGGTGATCAAGGTAGATGTGCGCATTCTCGCTGCCACTAACATCGATATCCCGACGGCCATTGCCGACAAGAAACTGCGCGAAGATCTTTTCTACCGTCTCAACGGCTTCACCATCAATCTTCCGCCGCTCCGCAATCGCCGGGAGGAAATCGGCCTGCTGTTGAAACACTTCATCAGCCAGGTGGCGGAGCATTATGGACGCGCGCCGCTGCCGGTCACACCCCATCTACTCGAAGCCTGCGAGCAATATCACTGGCCGGGTAACTTGCGCGAGCTGGGCAATTTCGTGAAGCGCTACCTGATTCTTGCCGACGAAGAGATGGCCATCGCAGAGCTACAAATGGCGAGTGCTGTCGACAAGTCCAGCATGGGCGAGGTCGGTTCCTCTTCACGGGACGGCCTGAAGGGAATCGTCCGCGGAGTAAAGGACGAAGCGGAAATCGAAGCTATCACCAAGGCCCTGGAACAAACCAACTGGAATCGCAAAAAGGCCGCCCTGCTGCTGAAGATCAGCTACAAAGCTCTGCTCTACAAAATCCGCCAATACGACATCCAGCGCGTGGGTTCATCGGTCAACTAGCCTGGCCCTGCCAAATATTGCAATGTCATGCTGAACAACGGCCAAATCCGACGTCCCCAGCAAACCCGCCTTTGGTTTGCTGGGATGGCTGGAGGCCCGAGTTGAAGGACTCTGCGGTTGATTCCAGGTCGAGCGTGCCGGTGCCGTGCCGCAGGTTCACACCGCGCTTTTCGGCGCTGATCTGGGGTTCCGCTGATTGGTTAGCGCGCCACGTGGCAAGCTGTCTTCTCCTGCTCAGCCGTTTCCACGTCCGTGGGGTGCTTCTCCTTCGATTCTTTGTAAGCGGCGTAGAACAGCATCAGCCCCATACCCACAAACACGGTCAGCGCGACCAGCCCCATAAAGAGGATTGGCATAAACCACCACCACGGCGAGTCTGCTGCCGCAGCACACTAAAATCGGTGATGCGGGTCACCGGCTGAGGTGACGCCAGCTCTCTCCTTCACATCTCATCCAGTCATACTTCTCACTTCCATCTGGGGTGTCATCCTGAACCCGAGAAGCGGGCGAAGGATCTATGCATTTGAACTAGCGACCAGCGCCTTATTAAACTTTGTGAGTTCACCCGGTCTCAGTTCCTACTTCACCCGATCTCATGATCCGCTTCGGCATCCTCGGCTTCGGTCTGCACGCTGTAAAACGCCTGATTCCCGGCTTCCGTGCGGCTAAGCGCTGCCGCGTCACCGCTCTCTCCCGCCGCGATCCGGAGAAAGCCCGGGCTTCGGCCACACAATTTGACATCCCGTACGCTTTTTCTTCCGCTGAAGAATTGTGTCGCTGTCCCGAAGTGGACGCGGTCTTCGTCACCACTCCCAACGCCTGCCATCGTGATGACGTTCTCCTCGCCCTGCGCTGCGGCAAACCTGTGCTCTGCGAAAAACCGATGGCCATCGATGCCGACCAATGCCGCGAGATGGTTGAAGGTGCCCATCGTGCCCGCCTGCTGCTCGGTGTGGCCCAGGTGTTTCGCTTCCACGAGACTCTCGCCTGGATGCGGGCTCGAATCGCCGCCAGCGAGATTGGCAAACCTGTATTCGCGCGCTCGGAATTTTTCTATCCTGGTCGCAGTCACCCTCGAACCTGGCTTACGGATAAATCCATTGCCGGCGGCGGTCCCGTTGCCGACGTGGGCGTCCATTGTATCGATGCTCTTCGCTTTGTATTGCTGGACGAAGCCGTCCGGGTGCACACCCGTGGTGTTTCGGACGCGGAATCAGGTGATGTGGAGTCCGCGGCGATACTGAGCTTGCTCTTCCGCAAAGGCACGCTCGCGACGGTGATGGTCTCCACTCGAACCCAATATCGCACTCCTATGGAATTCATTGGCGAAGAAGGCGAGATTTTCGCCGATGATGCACTAAGCGTCGAGCATCCGGTCAGAGTCGAGCTGAGTAGCAATGATCAGGTGATCGCCTGCGAGGAACTTTCCAACCACTTCTCCTATACTCGACAAGTCGATGCCTTCGCCGCTTCCCTCGAAGAGCGCATTCCCTTCCCCGCTACCGGAGAAGATGGCTGGCAAAACCAACTCGTCCTCGATGCCGCCTATCGCAGCATGCAAAGCGGCCAGATGGAAACGATCCAGGTGCTGTAGCCGCTTCGTGCTAGGGTGTGATCTGGCGTTTCAAATTGCCCAACTACAATTTACCCGCTTACCATTTCTGCGCTCTCCCGCGCCCCTCGCTCTTCCACCTCGGTAACGATAGCTTCCACTTCTGAACCCTGCTCCATGGCGGTATGCTTGACCCGCATCAGAACAAGTTCCTCGTCGGAGCCCGTCTCCAGGATCATCAGCACAGCTGGTCCAGCGCCACTCAGTACCACTCCCAGAATCCCATCCTGGCCTGCCAATTCGCGCATCGCGGGAAGCAGCGGACATAGCTTTTCCCGATAAGGCTCGTGCAGGCGATCGCGCAAAGCCGCACCCATCATCCCCGCATTTCCCTGCTCCCACGCTCCCACCAGGAGCAACGACCGCTGCAGATTGCTCACCACATCGCTGCGCGGATACACCTCCGGAAGCACGTTGCGCGCAGCTTCCGTAGAGAGCGGATTGGGCGGAAGCACAGCCAGGATCGGCCACTTGACTGGCGTCGAAAATCTCACCGCCTGCACCGCCGATTCTTCCGTTTCCCTGCACGAGGGCATTGCCGCTGCCACCAGCCCGCCAAGCCAGCAGGCGGCTACGTTATCGGGATGGCCTTCGCGTACCGCTGCCTCATCAAGAATCCGGCTCTCCTGCCAGCCCAGTTTCCCAAAGTGATTGGCCAGAGCGATGGCTGCAAGCCGCGCCGCAGCCGACGACCCCAATCCCTTCCCCAATGGAATCTGATTACGTATGTGCAACGAGAGCGGCACTACCTCCTTGCGATTCGCGGAGAGAATCTCGGTATAGGTTTCCAAAATCAGATGCCGGCGCAGGTTTCCGCACAGCTCTCGATCGCGGCCCTCGGCCGAAACCGCAAACACTCCCGCCGGCCTCGCTTCAATCTCCAGATGAAGATTGAGTGCGACCGCCACAGCATCAAACGCCGGCCCCAGATTCGCCGAGGTCGCCGGCAGCCGCATTGTGACCAAATCACTCACTATCAACTATTACTCTCCAACACTCGCAGAACCTCATCCGCCTTCGCATCCAAAACCACTGGTGCCCTTTGATGCTGCCGCAGTTCCCGCTCCAGCTTCCTGCCAGAATCCTCGCCTTCCAGCAGCGATCCCTGATGAAACTTGAAGGTGTACTCCGGATCCTTCAGCACATGTCCGGTCAAAATCAAAACCGTCTTCTCGTCCGGCTTAACGTGCCCCTGCGCGACCAGTTTTTTTAATCCCGCAAGCGTCGCCGCGGAGGCCGGTTCGCAACCGATGCCATCCTCGCCAATTTCCGCCTTGGCAATCGCAATTTCCGCCTCCGAAACCTGCTCCACCATCCCGCACGTCGCTTCCAGCACTCGGACCGCCTTCTTCCAGGAAGCAGGATTACCGATACGGATTGCCGTAGCCATCGTTTCCGCGGCAACGGAGATCAGCCGCTTTCCTCCGGTCTCCCTCACCGTTCGCACCAGCGCATTCGCGCCTTCTGCCTGGATCACGTGCAGCCGCGGCAGACGTTCGATCAGCCCGAGCTTCACCATCTCGAGCAGGCCCTTTCCCAGCGCCGAGGAGTTTCCCAGGTTTCCGCCGGGCGCCACGATGTGATCCGGCACGCGCCACTCCAGCTGTTCCATCAGCTCCACGGCGGCGGTTTTCTGTCCTTCGATCCGGTACGGATTTACGGAATTCAGCAGATATATCGGGTAGCGATGGATCACCTCGCCCAGCACCCGCATGCAGCCATCAAAATCGGCGCGCAATTGGCAGGTCAGCGCTCCGTATTCCAGCGACTGCGCCAGCTTTCCCCAGGCTATCTTCCCTTCCGGGATCAGCACCAGGCTGCGCATACCGGCCCGCGCGGCGTAGGCCGCCATGGAGGCCGATGTATTTCCTGTGGACGCGCATGCCACCCAGCGAAAACCTTTTTCCCGCGCCACCGACAGTGCCGCCGTCATGCCCGTATCTTTGAACGATCCCGTGGGATTCATTCCCTGATGCTTCGCCAGCAGACCGTTCACACCGGCACTGCGGGCCGAGCGCGGCAATTCGTAGATGGGCGTATTACCCTCGTGTAGTGTAACCACCTCGTCGATGCGCGCCACGATGGGCAGCAACTCACGAAAGCGCCAGACTCCACTCAGGTCGGCGGGCGCCAGCGATGTCCTGCGCCGAACCCATAGCGCTTTGAGGTTGCCGCCCGATTCCAGATCCCGCCGATCGTCAAAGACCCTGCAATTGACCTCCAGCAGATCCCGGCAGTTGGTGCAGCGGAAGTCCGCAGCCAGCTCAGACTGTTCCTGACCGCAGCCAATGCATACCAGACGCGCGGTTTCAGTCATGCTCGCATTTGCAGCTCTGGCCAGTTTCATTCGCGCCCCGTCTAAGGTCACACAGTCTTCTCGACCGCCGGCACCCTGGCGCTTGAGAGGAATTCGTCATGCACAGCCTTCACCACCTCGTCGGCTCCGGAGGAATTCACGGCAAAACAGATGTTCAGTTCGCTCGCCCCCTGCGCCACAGAAATCACGCTCTGGTTGCGCGCCGCCACCGCTGTAAACAGCCGGCTCAGGATGCCTGGTGTCCCTCGCATCGCCTCGCCCAGCACACAGATCACCGCAACCTCTCTCTGGACGAAGATGGGATGGATCACGCCGTGTTGCAGCTCCACCCGGAACAGCCGCTCAATCAGCTTCACCACATTCTCCGTATCCGCGTCGCGCAGCACCAACCCCAGGGCGTTCTCGGAAGAAGATTGCGTCGAGAACAGCACATCCACGTGCTCATGGCCCAGCCGCAGGAACAGGCGGCCGAAAAGCTCCGCAAACGGCGTATCCTGGCGCGCCCTCAAGTTGATCAGGCTCGCCTGCTTGACTACCGTGACCGCCTTCACCGGAGAGCCGTCGCCCGCAACCTTGGAGGTGATCTTGGTCCCTTTCACCTCCGGGCGGAATGAATTCTTGATCCACACCGGGATGCCGCGGTCCATCACCGGCCGGATCGCCTTATGGTGAATCACCTTGGCTCCGTAATAAGAAAGCTCTACGGCTTCCGCAAAAGTGATCTCCGGCAGCGTGCTGGCATCGGGACACACGCGTGGATCAGCGGTGAGAACTCCATCCACATCGGTCCAGATCCAGACCTCGTCGCAACCAATCGCCGCTCCGAGGATTGTTGCGGAGGAATCCGATCCTCCACGCCCCAGGGTGGTGGGCTGACCCTTCGCCGTGGCCCCGGCGTAACCCGTGACCACTGGCTGTTTCCCTGACTGCACCAGAGGCAGCAGCATGGCTTGCGACTTCTGCTCGGTCCCCGCCATATCGGCGCTGGCATCACCGAAATGATCATCAGTCACCAATACCTGCGTCGAATCCACATACTCCGCGTTCAGGCCCATCTGGCGCAGCACAGCTACGAATATCTGCGCCGACATCTTTTCGCCCATGGGAGCGGCGACATCCAGAATTTGCGCCGTAGAAGAGCGCAGCATCAGCAGCGCAGAACAAAAATCGTGTAGCTGACGCAACACTGCGCCCACCCGTGACTCCACCTGCTCGCGTTCTTTTCCTACAAACAGCTCTCGTATCACTCCCTCATGCCGCTCTTCCAAGGCTCGCAACTGAGCTTCGACAGTAGCTTGTTCCCCTTGCCTCGCCGCGGTGACCGTCTTCAGAATGTGATCCGTAACCCCCGCCAGGGCCGATACCACAGTGACCACCTCGGACTTCGGCACGCATTCTGCAACCCTACGCGCAGACTCCCGTATCCTCTCGGCATCGCCGACTGAGGTGCCGCCGAATTTCATGACAATCAGGCTCATGCCTGGATTAACTCCCTGCTGAGCTTAACCTGCCCGACCGACTTTCAGTAATGAGAAACCGTGCACTTCGGCAGCCCACCGGCCCAAGCGCGGCCTGGTCCAGATCCTCGTGTTCCTGCCATCCGCCGGATATCAGCCCCCGTCCGAGTCGAAGGACGTGGCAGTTGCTAGCAATGAGAGTCAGTCGATTCTGTGGCCAAGTCTCTCCATGGCGGTTGCATTGGAGGGCGGCTGGGTAGGAACGGATGTCTCGTCGGTTCAGCTTGGCCTAGCTCCTTCTCACTTCACCCGATCACCCGATCCTAACTTCCTCCGATACTAGAACTCGATCGAAAGAAATCTCTCTTCCCTTCCACCACTGTTCTTCAGCCGGTGCCGCCCCGCCTCCAACCACGTCACTCCTCCAGCAGGAACCGCGATTCTGCGCGCCTCGCCCGGTGTTGCGACGTCCACGAGCTCCAACGGCGTGATTGCAACGATCAGCGTGTCGTTACGGACGCTTGCTCTTTGAAAAGACTGCTGCGGGTCCAGCGTCGTTCCCGCCAGCGTGATCCTGCCCATGCTCACCGCCCACAGCGGCGGCATAGGTTTTGCATTCGCGCATCCGCACAGCGCGCTCTCGGCATCGCCACCACACTCGCATCGGCTCGTGGCCCCTCCCCGCGGCTTCAGCGTGATCACCACAGCTTCCACTGTCAGCGAAGAATCGTTCACAACCGATCGCACCGAAAAGCTATGAAAGAAGCGCGCGTCCCCCGCGGTGAGTTCCTGGCGCACCTTCTGTCCGGAGGACATAACGAACCTCGGTGTCGAGTCTTCCAGCGCCACCCAGACCACGTCGTGCACATTCTGAAATAGCGGAGTGCGGAAGTGGGGAGCCAGTCTCAACCGGTAAACGTCAACGTAGTTGTTCTCCAGTACCGGCTCGTACCGAGCCACCTGATAGGGCAACTCGGCCGTTGTCTGCGCAAACCCGGTCCAGGCAATCGCAAAAAGAAGGATGCCGAAGCGCCTTCGCATGGGAACAGCCGTGAGTTGTCTGGATTCTATTACCGCAGGTGTTGTCCTTCCGGTTTTCGCTCGCGAGTCCATCTGCAACCTTTGTATTCTGCGGCCGAATCTAAGATGGTTTAGATGGTGTGCTGATCCGCACTCAGAACGTGAATCAGCCGGATCTCGCGTTCCTAAAGGAGACTGTCGTGCGCAAGCTGCTCATGGTCGCCGCTTTCGGTGTGTACTCTCTGTTGCGCTTGCCTCTCTATGCACAGCAGATCGATGCCGCTTTCGGTGTCAGCACCCTCGTCGCCCCATCTTCCTCCAGTGCATCCGGAGATCACGCCGCCCAAACCATCAGTGGCGGAGCTTATCCCGGGTTCAGCGGTGATTTCCTCCTCCGGCATGCTTTTGGTGTTGGCGGCGAGCTCTATTGGAGAGCCAGCCAAAGCATCTATCAGGGATTCCAGCCGTTTCGTCCCATTCTCTGGGACTTCAACGGTGTATGGGCGCCACCCCTGGGACGCAGCGCCGCGGCAGAACTTGAGGGCGGCATCGGCGCCCAAAGCGTTCGCTTCTACAATTCTGACTTCCTATGCGGCTTTGCGGGCTGTACCAACTACACCAGCAGTAACCACTTCATGGGTCACTTTGGTGGGGGGATCCGTTTCTACGTGCATGGCAATCTCTTCGTGCGGCCTGAGGCCCACGTCTATCTGGTCCACAACAACATCGAGTTCAGCAGCAGCCATGAAGAACGCTTCGGCGTTTCTATCGGCTATTCGCTGAATCGGGAGCGCTAGCGCCCCAAAAGCAGAAATCCCGGGACTTTCCCGCTTGCCCTCTCCATGTGCAAGAGATTGCACAGCCGCGTAGGTCAAACCTCGTATTTTCAGCGTGATTTTTGGTCACACACGTGCACCCTGCACCAACGTCGCTCCCCCAGATTGCGGCAGTCGAGCGGTCCGAGGGGATACAAATGTCTTGGCTCTTCATCAGCGTCCTTCTGGCGTCGGTGCTTTCATTCTTCTGCCTAGCCTGGCTGCTGGCGCTTGATCAAATTCACTCCCGGAATCGCCGGCCCCGCGTCTCGCGTCATAAACGTAGCCACTTTCGATCCCAATCCATCGAGCATCACACAACCCTGCTTCGTCTGATATACCGGTGACCCATGCCTCTGAGCTTCCCACTGTGCCGATACTTGCGTGAAATCGCCCACCACTGGCCGGATTTCCAGTTCACCACTGCCGATGGCCGAGTCTGGGCCTACCTGGACGAAAGCATCAATTCCATCGTCCCCCGCATCGAGGCCCGCAAGCATATTCTGCTGCGCTCGGAGCGTACCCGGTTGGCGGAAATTCAAGGCGCCATCGTTGAACTCGATACGTTCGACCCGCCCATGGTCTACAGCAGCCGCAAGGATCTGGTGAGAGCTTGGCTGGAACTCCACGACAGCTTCAACGTCGAACTTACCCAGCAGGAGTGGGACACCCTCTTAGGCATCCGCGGCGCCACCTGGGACTGATTTCTGCGCGCATGCGTAATGATGCGGGTAGGAGCTTTGGGCAGCTAAGCAACTTGAGGGTGCCTCATCCCAGCCGGTTCTTTGGCTAGGGTGGCGTAGTTGATCTTGTCTTGCCAGAAGACTACGTGGGAACGGACGTCCTCGTCCGTTCAGGTCGAGCGCAGCTCGACTCGACACGCCGCTGGATCTGCAGTTTTTCTCTCTGAGCTTTTAAACTGATTAGCTGAATACTGATTAGCTGAATACTGATTACTGACTGCTATCAATTGAAGAACTCCGGCATCGACGGCGCACTCGCTGAATTTCCTGGAAACGAATTCACCCCCAGCGCCTGCAGAATCAGACGCAACGTACTCTCATGCTGATAAACGGTCGTCGACTGGAAGCCTTGCTTAACCTTCGGTCCCACCAGGATCGCGGCGATGTGTCCTCCGCCGTGCTCCACATCAAGTATCTCGCTCTCGTCGTACACGATAATGAGCAATCCGTCCTGCTGGAACACCGGGCTGGCTAGCAGCGGTGCGATGTTGTTCCGCAGCCAGTCATCGGAGGCCGCCTGTGAGCCATTGTGAGAATCGTCGTTAACGTTCGGCACGATAAAGGAGAAGTTCGGCAGTGTATTGTTCGCCAGGTCAGCCGCGAATTGCGAAAACGGCACCAGATTGGCCGCTTGCGAAGGATCGGTGGCTACATCGGTGAAATACGCAAATGGATTGTGACGCTTCACGTACAACCCAGTGTCGCCGCCGGCATAACCACGTTGCGGGAGGCTCTCCGCGTACGACCTCCAGCTCTTCCCTGCCGCGGTTAATTCGTGCGCAAGATTGTCTACATCCACATTCGTCGCCAGGGTGTCATCATTGGTGATGATCTGGCCGGTGGTGAGCATGAAGTAATTTCCGATCGAGGGATGTATATCAGCGAAATATTGCGTGGCCAGTGAGTACTTCGCAGCAAGCGAATTTATGTATGGCATCGCCGCATTCCCGATCACGTCCGAATAGCTTTGGTTCTCTTCAACGACCAGGAATACATGACCGGTGGCAGGAACGCTGGCACTCGTGGTCGTCGTCGGACCGGGACTGCTGTGCGTTCCAGCCGATCCTCCGCAAGCCGCCAGCTCTGCGACGATTGCGATTATCGCCAATAGCCCGGAAATCCTCACCCGCCCCCACAGCAAGAAAAACCTCTTTATGATTCCAATTTCCCTCTGGGAGTTGTGTGGTAGCTCTGGGAAGAAGTCGGCGGAGGTTCTCGCCCTCGCGAACCAGAAAGAGGTTGCTCCGCACGGCTTCCCACCGGGTTTGGCAAGGCCGCACCCGTTTCCCCGCCATCGGCTTCGGATTCACATCCGAATGGCGTGAGGATAGCGCTAGAATAGCTGCGCAACAGACAATCGATAGAAACGATACTGAACCGGCTGACTCTCTATGGGCCGCTCTGTCACGCATCTCAACCTTAGACGTTGCGAGCTTCTCGCGGCAGTTGTCGCCGCGGTCATTGCGTCCTCCTTTGCCTACGAAATTTGCGCTGAAGCCGCGGACTCAAGGCCGGCGAGTGCCATCAACCTCGCAGGCGAGCCAGTCGATCCCCTGCAGGCAAGCGGGGGGAAAATTGCGGTCTTGATTTTTGTGCGCACGGACTGCCCTATCTCCAATCGTTACGCCCCCGCGATCCAAAAACTCAGCTCGCAATACGCCGCAAAAAGCACATTTTGGCTGGTCTATCCTGCGAAATCGGAAAGCCCGGCTTCGATTCGGCAACATCTGCAGCAGTATGGGTACCGGCTCTCCGCCCTGCAAGATCCGCAGCATGCGCTCGTGAAGCTGAGCCATGTGGAAGTGACGCCCGAAGCAGCCGTCTTCAATGTAACCGGGGAACTCGTCTATCACGGTCGCATCGACAATTGGTACCAAGATTTCGGCCACTCCCGGCAAGCTCCAACCACGCACGATCTGGCAGACGCGATTTCCGCCGCCATGAATGGCAAGCGGCCGGCGGTGACCTCCACCCCCGCTGTGGGTTGCTACATCTCCGATCTTCAATGAACTCCATTGGCCCCAGGATCGCTGCAGGCCTCGCCGCTGCGGCTTTGGCCCTGGCTGCGGCTGCCACCCTGGCGCAGCTTACAAGTCTCGCGGGATCGCCACCCCAGTCGGACCAGCCAAACGTCACATTCACCCACGACATCGCTCCCATCATCTTCCACAACTGCGCAGGATGCCATCATCCGGGCGGAGCAGGCCCCTTTCCCTTGCTCAGCTATCAGGATGTCAGGAGCCACGCGCGGCAGATCGCTGAAGTCACGCGGTCTCGATTCATGCCGCCGTGGCAACCCGAGCCAGGCAAGCTGAAATTTGATGGCGAGCGAAGATTGTCAGATGAACAGATCACGCTCCTCCAGAAGTGGGTCGAGGGTGGTGTGCTCGAAGGGCCTCGGGGTGAACTGCCCTCGCAGCCTCGGTTTGTCGAGGGATGGCAGCTCGGTAAGCCCGACCTGGTTCTTCGTGCGCAGAAGCCGTTTCGCTTGCCTGCCGCAGGAGGAGATACATATTGGAATTTTGTCTTGCCCATCCCCATAGACCGCACTCGCTGGGTCAAAGCGGTCGAAATCCGTCCCGGTGATAAGCGAGTGGTACATCACGCCAACATGCTCGTCGATCGCCTGGGGCGCGCCCGCGAAATGGAAGCAGAGCCCGGCGCTGGCTTTGGAGGGATGGAAACCC
>DASPRM010000027.1 GCA_035624455.1 Terriglobales bacterium | reverse complement strand
CTGAGAACAGCGATCGCAAAGTGCCCTCTAATTGCTTAAGCCGCCTGCCGGGATCACTTATGTGCAGGGCTCGTGCCGGACCAGCATTTCCCAGCCGTGTACGCAGCAAAGCATCTTGCATCAGGCTGCGCAGAGCCTCGGCGAGAGCTGTGGTATCTCCAGGCGGCACCAGGATCCCGCAGGTCGTGTCCACAATCTCCTGAGCGCCACCCATTGCGCTAGTAACTACCGGAAGACCGGCGTAGAGGGCTTCCACCAGAGCCATGCCAAAGGGTTCCGGCTCCGTATTGGGCTGGCAATAAACGTCGGCAGCCGACATAAGCAACGCCACGTCGGATCGCTGGCCAAGAAATCTGACTCGCTGGGCGATGCCATAATCGCGAGCCAATGCCTGGAGGTGATTGAGATATTTCTGCTCGGCCGGGCGCTGTACTCCCCCGGCGAACCAGGCGATCCAATTGGCGTTGGAACCCAGCCGCGACATGGCCTGAAGGAGAACCCTATGTCCCTTCCATTCCTCCAGCCGGCTTGCTTGAAGAAAGACGATGGCATCGGCGGGAGTATTCAGTTCCATACGAATCCGCGACCAGGCGTGCGGCAAGCGGTCAGACAGTCGTGGAGAGACCGGGCAATACACAACCTGACTCAATAGAGCAGGAAAGATTGCCGGCAACGTACTCTGGGTGAAGCGGCTGTTGCAAATCGCGAACCCGGGAGGGTGACGCCGTGCCCAACGCTCAATCCAATGCCTTCCGTGGAGCTCTCCATGAACCCAAAGCACAACTGGGACATGGTTGTGCCGAGCCACTGGCGAAAAAATGGCGAGGCACCAGGGAGAATGGCAGATGACGATGTCATGCCGGGCAGCTTGAAGCAGGCGCTCAAGGGCCTTCCTGGCGCGCGCGACGGTCCATAGCTTGCGGACGCTGACCGGGCCGAGGTCATGGACGACCGCACCGGTGGCTTCCAGATCCTGGAAGAATCGATCGCGGAAGCAAATCGCGAACTCGTTCTCGATGGAAGACATTTCCTGGCGAAAACAGGCCAGTGTCAGGAGAAGGGATTCAACGCCACCGAACAGATTGCCGGCATTGAGATGCAGGACCCGCAGCTTGCTGGAGTTGGCTGAGCGCGCGGTGCTGGGTTCCGCTTGCATCCGGGGCATCAGTACTCCCGTCCGGTAGCGAGCGGTTTGCGCGCCAGCGCCAACAAGTTATCGCTGAAGCGCAATCCCCGCAGAAGTCCCATCGAGATCTGTTGCCAGGCGAGCATCGGCCATCCGGGAATGCCTCCGTGATCACTGTAATCAAAAACCGGGGAGTCAAATCCGGCTTCCATCAAGATGCGGACGATGTCGGCTCGCAGCAGAGCAGTGATATGAGCGGGGTACGAGCCGTCATTAAATGCGACGTAGTGACCGCGAACCGCCAGGGAGATCAGGGATCGCCAGCTTTCATTATTCGGCGTTGTAAGCAACAGAGAGCCGCCCGGCTGCAGCAATCTGAACAACTCGCGAGCGACGAATCGGGGATTTTCGAGATGTTCGATGATCTCAGCGGCCACAATGACATCGAATGACTCTTCCGCGCATGGCAGACGATCATTAAGGTCCGCAGAGATCCAGCGCACTGCGGAACTGAGATCCGCGGTGCTCTCCTGCAGGTCCGCCGCTGTGATCCGGTGGAAGCGCCGCGTTTCAAGAAGAAGATTGGTCAGAACTCCTTTGCCGGCGCCGAAGTCCAGCAGCGATCCGCGAAAATCGTTTTGCTGAATTTTATGAATCACCATCCTGTAGATGGACGCATCGCTACGGCCTCCGCTCGCCTGTGCGGCAATGATCCGGTGCTCAAGAATGGAGGTGCTCATAGAATCGACTCCACTACCGCCGGTTGGAACGCTTGCGCACCGCGGATCACGAGGCGCCCACGCCCGCGGTTTCCAATTGAGTGGCAGTCACACTGCTGGTGGCAAGAGAGCTGTACAGCGGCACGAAATGACGCGCCAGCAGGTCGCGGTGAAAGCTGCTTTCGGCAATCTTCCTGCCAGCAACACCCAGAGTGCGGCGTA
>DASPRM010000026.1 GCA_035624455.1 Terriglobales bacterium | reverse complement strand
CTTGAGCAGCGTTGCACAGATTCATTGTTCTCACAGCGGCGACGCGGACGCAGCAGCCTATCACGATCTCCTGAACCGCTCCTGCCAAAAGCGAAACGAGAGACTTTGGTTAGCTAACGTCTCTTGGTGGACATGCGCTACGAATAGCGGCACCAGGGAAGGGTGCGAGCAGCCGCTCGCGGGCGCACCATGCCATCATAGTGCTGGCTTTGTCTACATCAATTCCCATTGACGCCAATTTTCGTGCGAGCTCGCTGGAACGAATTGGTTTTTGTGCCAGGTCCCGAATTGGCAATAAATCGACTCCGCCCACCCAGCGGACCCAGCTGCCGTCGTGCAGTCGCACAGCCGTGCCACTTATGATACGGGAACCGATCTGGAGCTCTGCGGAACCCGTCTCGCCGCGAAAGACCACGAATTCAGGGACTGCTCGTAAAAATTGCTCAGCTGGGGTCCCCATGCGGATGGCATCAACGAACTGCAAATGTTTTTGTCGTGCCCGCATGATGAAAGCACGGTAGAAACGATTCGCAGCCTCCGTTTTGGTGGGTGTGTGTCTCCAGGTGTTCACCACGGTAGCAACCGCAAAGGCGCTAGAAAGCGCGAAACGAATTCCCTGACCGGCGATGGGATCGTAGGCCAGCGCAGCATCTCCGACGGACAAGCGGCGTCCCTGGACTGGCTCCTCTGCCCACTGGGGAAATGCAGGACGCCGGCCACGATAAACACCGCTTGTCTCCGCAACTCCCAGCGTACGAAATACGCCAGCGGTTGGTCTCCTGCGTCTCCTTCCGATCGACATGATAGCGACCGTCGTGTCGTCGTTCAGTCCGATGCGGTACGCCCATCCTTGTCCCACCCTGCCTATCCGTCCCCGCGTCGATTCCTTGGCCGTTACATTGTAAAGATCGGCAACTTGCGTGCCCTGCCGCCGAGTCGGCCGCGACCATGCGGCAGACCTTCCGGTTGCATCGATGGCAGCGTCGAATTGGCACTCCCGACCGTCGAGATCAGCGAGCACCGCTTCATTCGCATGGGTTAGCTTTGGCAGCGAACGAACCGTCCACATCGTTGCGCCCTGGCGGACCGCTTCACGAATTGCTGCCTCCGCTAAACGCCGTCGGTCCACATGGATCCAGAGACCCGCACGAACAATTTCCCTATCGTCCCAATTGTTCTCAAAGCCTTCGACTACTGCTGCCTGGGCGGTGCCGAGCACTTGCAGTATGCCCAGTTCAGCAAACAAGGGTAAGGCACCTTCGGGAATAGCCTCGATTCCTTCCAGGATTGGACTGGACGTGCAAAGTATCAGGGGAGGAATCCCGAGTTTTATAAGCCGGAGGCTGACGGCTGCGGCTGCGATGCCCGCACCACCGACCAGTACACTGAAGTCTGAACCCTTCATTCCGCTCACCTCTTCTTCCTCTTCTTATTAAGGGTGACGGCGGGAAAGAACGGAACTCCCTGCTCATGGGCAGCCAGTTTTCGAGCCTGGCTATCCAGTTGGAACATCAGGGTCCGCGCCGCCGCGATGTGCGAGGCATCTTCCATGTCGCCATTGGCATAGGCTTCCTCCAGTTCGGTGAGAATTTGCTTGTACGTATTCAGAGCCGCGTCTCCGTCGGTGTTGCCCGCCGGGGCGGGTGGGAATGTCTCCGACCGCAAATAGTCGGTTGGTTTGCGATTCTTCAGGACTACCTGCACCTGCCGGAAGCGCGAGAAATGCTCCATGCCGTCAGCGATGATGCGGGCGGCGAGCTGTTCGAGGGTTGGCGGATACTGTTGTTCACGCAAAGTGGCCAAGACCTGCGAGTACTGTCCATCCAGGAAGCCGCTTGGTTGTTCGACTGCAATGAAATCCTGCAGAACTACCGGCAGCAGGGGCATAAGTTGCGGAGGCCGTGTTTTGACGCCTTTGATTGGAGGCAACTGCGGAGGCCGTGAGGGATCGGACGCGACGGGAATCTGGTCTGCAATCCCCAGGCTTGGTCCGATCTTAGTTGACAACAAACCTGCGTGCTCAAGGCTCCAGATCAACTGATTGGCCCATCGCAAATGCCGCATCTCGCTTACGGCTACGAGAAAGATCTCGTGCTGCGCGAAAGTCAACGCGTCCTTCAGGTCGCGATCAGCGACGTCGTCCGGGTTCTTCAGAGAGTAGCGAGCATACAAATATTCCAAGGCGACCGCGTGCTCCAACTTGGCTAGGTCTGCAAGTCTGGCTGCGAGCGCGTCTGGAGATGCGAGCGGGTTCGCTTTCTCCGGTTGTCTTGGCTGGTACACGCTGGATATTTCCCGTCCCTGCAGAACAATCGCCAGGTCCTGCCAGCGCAGGTTGATCTCATAGTGATCCATTTGCGCTCGACGATTGTCCGCCTCAGTCGTGCCGGCCGGCTTCGTGCTGGAACGGTCGCCCCGCAGCCAATCAATCGGAGTTAGCGCCAGGAGCGGATCCTGCGGGGCGCCAGAAGGCAATGTTGGTTCACCTGGGGGATCTTCTGCTAGAACGATGTCGGGATGATTGGACGCCCAGTAGAAGCATGCGCAGTCACGGAAATCGTGCATCCACGGCGAGCATAGACTCTGAGTTAATTCGCCGGGAGCATAGGCAGTGCTAATGACTCCGGTTTGAGCGTCCAGGTAGTTACGACGGTTAGCAGACAGCGTGATCGGTTGTTGTGACACGTTCTCTCCAGCGGTCACCGGACGACGCTTCAGTTGTATCGTGACCTTTCCCGGCTGTAGGCAGCGCACCAGGCGCCATGAAGTCATTGCGTCCAGGTCATCACCATCCTGCTTCATGACGATGCTAGTGCCGCCCTGCGTAATCTGCTGGATGAACCATGCGCCTTCTGCCAGGCTCTTTCCCGTCTTGCCAGAAAGCGCCTTTTTCAGCGCGGGCTCACTTTCCAGGTCAGGATCACTCGAGTCGACCCTGACGAGGCGAGCGCCGGTCGCCGTAAACTCAAAGACCAATCCAGGAAAGAAGCGCCGGTCGAGGTTGCGATGGTCAAATTCCAGGCCGGGAAAACAATTGCCGACGCCGCTCTCCAATCGGCTGGTCACCGGATTGCCAGCAACCAGCGTGGCTGCGCGTGCAGTCAAGTTGCGCGGAAATATCTTTGGAATCATGACGCAATTTCTCCTTCTCCGAACAAGGAGGGAAATTCGCTCAAGGCCTGATCGTAGAAGCGTAGACA